>JAIRTK010000241.1 GCA_031254955.1 Opitutaceae bacterium | reverse complement strand
CCACCACACACACGCCCCACGCCGCGCTCGTGCCACGCGCGCACCCGCCCCTGACGCCGCCAAACGAAAAGCTGGCCATTCGCCCATTCCGGCCTCCATTGTCTCCCGGCACACATGTTCGAATCCCTTACAGACAAACTGGGCCAGGCGCTCCGCAATCTCCGCGGCGTCGGCAGGCTCTCCGAAGAAAACATGGAGGCTGCGCTCAAGGAAGTGCGCACCGCGCTCCTCTCCGCCGATGTCCATTTCAAAGTCGCCCGCGAATTTGTTGACCGCGTAAAAACGCAGTGCGTCGGCCAGGATGTCCTCAAAGGCGTCTCCCCCGGCCAGCAAATCGTCAAAATCATCCACGACGAACTCGCCCGCCTCCTCGGCGAAGGCGGCACCGCGCTTTCCGCCGCGCGCCCGCTGCGCGTCCTCATGGTCGGCCTGCATGGCTCCGGGAAAACCACCTCGACCGCGAAGCTGGGCCGGCTCCTCAAAAAACGCGGTTACACCCCCCTCCTCGTCGGCTGCGACATCCACCGCCCCGCCGCCATTGACCAGCTCGAAATCCTCGCCACGCAAGAGGCGCTCGGCTTTTACGCCGACCGCGCCTCGAAGGATGTCCCCGCCATCGGCGCCGCCGCGCTCGACGCCGCCCGCGCCGCCGCCGCCGACGCGATCCTCTTCGACACCGCCGGACGCCTCCAGATCGACGCCGGCCTCATCGAGGAAGTCAAAAAACTCCGCGCCCGCGTCAACCCCGACGAAGTCTTTCTCGTCGCCGACGGCGCGCTCGGCCAGGAGGCCGTCAACGTCGCCAAAACCTTCCACGACGCCCTCCAACTCACCGGCCTCGTCCTCACCAAACTCGATGGCGACGCCCGCGGCGGCGCGGCCCTCTCGATCAAGACCATCACCGGCGTCCCCATCAAATTCGTCGGCACCGGCGAAAAAACGGCCGACTTCGAACCCTTTCACCCCGACCGCCTCGCCTCGCGCATCCTCGGCATGGGCGATGTCGTGTCCCTGGTCGAAAAGGCGCAGGAAAACATCGACCAGGCGGAAGCCGAGCGCATGGCGGAAAAACTCCGCAAAGCCGACTTCAACCTGGAGGACTTCCTCGCCCAGATGCGCCAAGTCAAAAAACTCGGCTCCATGGAAAACGTCCTCGGGATGCTCCCCGGCATGAACGGCGTGAAACTCGACGCCTCCGCCGAGAAATCCATGGCCCGCACCGAAGCCATCATCCTCTCGATGACCCTCCAAGAACGCCGCAAACCCGAAATCCTGAACGGCAACCGCCGCCTCCGCATCGCCAACGGCGCCGGCGTGAAAATCGCCGAGGTGAACCAACTCCTGAAACAATTCCAACAAATGCAAAAAATGATGCGCATGCTGAAAGGCAAGGGAGGCCGCAAAATGATGCGCCAGATGCAAGCCATGCAATCGCAAGGCGGCGGACTGCCGCGCATGTGAGTGCGCCATACGGCCATGACGGAGAAAGAAGAAAATGAATTGAGGGCCGTTTATGAACAATGGCCGGATTCGCGGCTGGCAAAAGCCGTGCATCAAAACAAAAACGAATACCGGCCCGAGGCGTCCGCGCTCATGTTTGACATTCTGGAAAAACGCGGAATCGCCCCGGAAGCGTTGCCGATGCTGGCCGCCTCCGCGCCACACCCTTCGCCAATTTCAAACGACATCCCGAAGCGGGACACCTTTTTCATGCCGGCACGGTTGCCCCGGATGCGATATTTGGCGCGAAAACTGGTCTTTCTGGTGATTCTAATCTCCCTAAACGTCGCATTGGAATTTTGGGTGAAGCATCATTTGACTCCTGAATTTCAAAGCGGCGTGACTCTTGTTATAATTTTCATCGCGGGACTTTATGACATTCTCGGCATGGAAATCCCGAGGGTGCGAGACGCGGGATTGTCCCCGACTCTTCTGCTTTTATTTTTATTGCCTCCGGCTGGCATTGTATTGCTTATTTTACTGTTCGTCCTGCCGTCAAAAACCAGGCAACCCTCGACCGCATGGGAATATTTAAAAATAAAAACGAGGCATGACGCCAACTTATAGAAATACTTTTTCCACCATGAACCACTACACATTCCCCCAAACCTTCCGCGCACTCTATGACAAAGCCGTCGCGCTTTACGCCCAAGACCGGCGCGGAGCCGGGACGTATTTTACGCCCGACGAAACCGCGTTCCTCGCCGCCAACGGCATCACCGCGCAGCACCTCTACGACTACGCCGAGGACCACAACAACTACGACGGCGAACCCGGCTACGACCGCGCCCTCGGCATCGAACTCGTGCGCCGCGACTACTACCTCAACCAGCAAGGCGGCAAGACCTCCGCCGCCATCCTCGACGAATCCCGGCTCCCCGCCAAGACCGCCGCCATCCGCGGCATCGAGTGGCTCCCGCGCCTCATCCCGAAAACGAAGGCCAAGCTGCGCGGCGAACTGCCGTCGTCGCTCATGTATTGCTGCGGAGGCGACCGCGCCTTCTTCAAACAGCACGACATCCTCCCGCACGAATTTCTGACCTTGGTGTGGCGCCACGAAAACAACGACGACGCCATCATCAACTGGGTCGCCCGCCGCAACGCTTCGCCCAAAAGCTAGCATATATTAAACAAACCATAGCCGGCATTTTAAGGTAGGGAGGCCTCTCCGAGGCCTCCGTCGGGCGGAGTGTGAAAATACAAAACTCATGGACGCTTGGAGCGTTCTCGCGGAAGACTCGGAGAAGGATTGTGTCCGAAGAAGCCTCCCCACCTTAAAACGCCGCGAAGCCACGAATGGAGCCGACCGTGAAGGCTTCGCCCGCGAAACCCTCCACCGGCGCCGCCCCTTGGTTCCAGCAAGGCTCCTTGAAACCGATGTTGCACAAAGGGCGTCATCCTGCTTTTGCATCACCCTGCCGAACAGCCCCTCAATGAAAAAAACGCTACCGCTCCTGCTTGCGCGAATCGTTCCGCCCCTCTGCGCCGCCGCGCTCCTGTCCTCCTGCGGCACATTCGGGAACTACGGCAGCGAAGTCACCGTCGCCGCCGACCGCACCAAGGCCGGGGCGAAATTCGCCCCGCCCACCGCCGAAAAACCCGCCTACTACTATCTTGTTTCCGTTGGCGCGCTCGAACTCGGCGCGGTTTACGCCGGCGAGCAAAAACCCCCGGAAAACAGCGAAGTCGAACCCCGGATCGTGCAAGCGCTCGCGAAACAGCATTACATCCGCGCCACCGCCGCCACGCCGCCCCCCTCGCTCGTCATCGCGTATGCCTGGGGCAGCATCAACCCCGACACCCTCGACACCGGCGACCCCGAGCAACCCCCGGCCCAACTCAATCGCGGCCAGATGCTCGCCCTCGTCACCACCAACAAAACCGACACCACCCCCAACAGCATCGACATGACGCTGAACGTCCCCGACCTCTCCGACGGACGCCACTTTCTCCTCATCGGCGCCTACGATGCCAAGTCGTTTGAACCCGGCAAAAAGCGCGCCATCCTTTGGCGCGCGAAACTCAGCACGCCGAATTCCAGCACCACCCTCGCCGCCGCGATTCCCTCGCTGCTCGACAAGGGCGGCGACTTCCTCGGCCAGGACGGCCTGCCCGCGACGATCTACGAGAAAATCCGCAAAGGCACGGTCACGATCGGCGATGCCGAAGTCGTCGAGGACAAACCCGGCGATGCCTCTGGCCAGTCAAAAAACAACTCCCCGCCCGCGAAACCCGAGTGATACCGTTTCCCAATCGGATTCCAACTTCAAGGTAGGGCATCAGGACAGGGCATTCTCGCCGAGAGTGCCGTTGTTTGTTGTGAGGTGTTCGCGGTGGTTTCAACGTTCCGA
>JAIRTK010000181.1 GCA_031254955.1 Opitutaceae bacterium | reverse complement strand
CCGTCACCCTGCACCTCACCCCCGGCCCCCAAGTGCGCATCGGCCAAATCACCCTTGCCGGCGACCGCCACACCCGCGCCGCCACCATCCGCCGCCGCATCCGCCTCCGCGAAAACGACCTCTTCGACCCCATCCAACTCGAAAACGCCCGCTACCGCATCGCCCGACTCGGCATCTTCGACGAAGTGACCCTCGCCACCGCGCCCGACGACACCCCCGTGCGCGACATCACCATCACCGTCAAAGAAGCCCCCCGCCACCAAGCCAGCCTCCTCCTCGGCTGGGGCAGCTACGAAGAACTCCGCGCCGGCCTCGAACTCCGCTCCCACAACCTCATCGGCATCGCCGACCAGACCCGCCTCCAACTCGTGCAATCCATGAAAAGCACCAGCGGCGAACTCAACCTCGTGCTCCCCGAACACCTCATCCGCTCAGTCAGCACCGCCCTCCGCCTCTACGGACTCCACCGCCAGGAAGTCTCCTTCGACCGCGAAGAATACGGCGCCGCCATCACCTTCCGCCGCCCCTTCGCCCGCTCCCGATACGACGCCAGCATCGGCTACTCCTGCGAATACCTCCTCAACAAAAACAGCACCACCGAAACCTACACCGGCCAGGACGACCGCGCCCTCGCCGCCAGCATCAAACTCAGCATCAGCCGCGACCGCCGCGACAACCCCCTGCTCCCCCGCCGCGGCTGGCACTGGCACCTCCAATCCGAAATCGCCAGCAAGACCCTCGGCGGCGACGCCAACTACCAAAAATACCGCCTCACCGCCAGCTACCACACCACCTGGCGGCGCATCCGCTGGCTGCACGCCGGCCTCGACCTCGGCCACATCGCCCCCATCGCCGGCGTCACCTCCGCCGCCCTCCCCCTCAACAAACTCCACTTCCCCGGCGGCCAGAACAGCATCCGCGGCTACCCCGAAGGCAAAGCCGCCCCCTACGCCCCCGACGGCGCCAGCTACCTCGGCGCCAACACCTACGCCCTCCTCAACCTCGAACTCGAACAAGCCCTCACGGAAAACTGGACCGCCCTGCTCTTCTACGACCTCCTCGCCGACAAAGCGAACCTCTCCGCGGCCCCCCGCTACGAAAGACTCCACAGCCTCGGCCTCGGCCTCCGCTACCGCACCCTCCTCGGCCCCCTCCGCATCGAATACGGACGCAACCTAAACCCCCGCCCCCGCGACCCCAAAGGCACCCTCCACCTCTCCATCGGCTTCCCCTTCTAGCCCCCCTCCCGCCCCCCCCTCGCCCCCCCTCGCCCCCCTCCCGCCCCCCTCTCGCGATTTTCGCGATTGGTTTGTTTTCAAAATTTTGTTCCCTGATGCCGGCGGACCTGAAATCCCATGCCCGACACCACCATCACCCACACCCTGCCACCCGGCACCCGCCGCATCCGCGCCGACAAAGCGCTCGCCAACGCCTTTCCCGAACACAGCCGCGCGGCCCTCCAACGCGCCTTTGACGCCGGCCTCGTCACACTCGACAACCGCCCCATCCACCGCGACCACGCCGTCCGCGGCGGCGACACCCTCGCCCTCGCCATGCCCCCCCCCGCCCCTCGACGCTCAAACCCGCCGCCATCCCGCTCGACATCCTCTTTGAAGACCCCCACCTCCTCGCCATCAACAAAGCCGCCGGCATGACCGTGCACCCCGGCGCGGGGACCGGCGAAGACACCCTCGTGCACGCCCTGCTCGCCCACTGCAAAGACGGCCTGAGCGGCATCGGCGGCATCCAGCGCCCCGGCATCGTGCACCGCCTCGACCGCGAAACCACCGGCGTGATGCTTGTCGCCAAAACCGACGCCGCCCACCGCGCCCTCTCCGCGCAATTCGCCGCCCGCGCCCTGCAAAAAGACTACCTCGCGCTCGCCGCCGGCGCCCCCCCCCTGCTCAGCGGCAGCATCCGCAAACCCATCGGACGCCACCCGCGCCACCGCCACAAAATGACGGCCAGCGACGCCCCCCGCTCCGCCGCGCGCGACGCCCGCACCGACTGGGAAGTGCTGGAACGCTACGCCACGCTCGCCACGCTCATGCGCTGCCGCATCCACACCGGCCGCACGCACCAAATCCGCGTGCACCTGCAATCCCTCGGCCACCCCCTTCTTGGCGACACGACCTATGGCTGGCGCGCCGACCCGCGCCTCCCCCTGTCCCCCCCCCGCGTGATGCTCCATGCCGAGCACCTCCTGGTGAACCACCCGATCACCGGCCACCCGCTCGACCTCACCGCCCCGCCGCCGAAAGACTTCAAGACGATGATGCGCGCCCTGAAAACCGCATCCGCCGCCCCACCAAAAAACCACCCATAACCCCCCAAAAAACACCGCCCCCCCCGATGACGCGTTCCTTGGCAGAGACAAATCAAAATAAAACCAGCGCGCCTTCCAATCCCCTTTCCCCATGAGAAACAGCATGCAGCGGGTAGGACGGCTTCGCCCTCCCGAGCAAAACGAAAAGCCTGACAACCGCCGCGACCTTCCCCGGCAAACGACGGCGGTCTCGACGCGACCGCCCTACCCGAAAAACACAAGCTCGTCGGGAAAAGGTATGATACCCATGCCGACGTTTGCGTGGACAACGCATGATTGGCCTCCCCCCAAAAAAACCGCCGCCGGACGCATCCGGCGGCGGTGGAAAAATGGTGGACCCGATCAGGTTCGAACCTGTTGAAGGTCAATCAAATGTGACTGAATATAAACAATCAAAGAAAGATGAATATATGTCAGACACAGTAGTAAGCACAGAGGGCGAAAAAGAC
>JAIRTK010000168.1 GCA_031254955.1 Opitutaceae bacterium | reverse complement strand
ACGCCGGGAGAATAGACGTTGGCGACAGGCGCGAAGCGGCTCGTCCCCGCCGAGGTGATCTGGAAGACAATCGCGCCGCCCACGCCGGCGTCTTTCATGGATTCGAGGTCCTTGGTGATGCCCTCTTTTGTAATATTATAGCCCACCCACTGCCACATGGCGTGGGGGCGCGCCCATGCCGGGGGCGCGCGGAACTCCGCCGGCGACGGGGAGGCGCGGGGGGCGGGTGCGGAACTTTGGGCGGACATGCCGGGAGCAAGGGCGGCGGCGAGCGCAAGCAGGATGGGGGGGGTGCGGCGCGGGTTTGTCGATGCCGCCGGGAAAGCAGGCTTGGAAGCCTGCGCTACGTCCGGAAACCGGTCGCTCTCCCCGTAGCGCAGGTTTCCAAACCTGCCGCAGGCGCTCATTTTTTGCCGCTCCTTGGCGCTCGTTTTTGACCGCTTCCCGGCGCTCGTTTTTGGCCTGTCTCTAATTTGGCCTCTGTCTCTAATTTGGCATCTCATTCGGTTTTTAACCGCGAAGGGGCGCGAATCGGGAGAGAAGCCTGCTTGATTGAAGGGAGGTTCTAAAAAGTAACCGCGAAGGGCGCGAAGGATGCGAAGATCGGGGAAAAACAGCTTCATGGTTTTTCTTGATTAATTGAATATAAATCAATCGACGGGTTTGTTTGCGTCCTGACAGCTTCGCGCCCTTCGCGGCTAAATGGCGGGATGCTTTGGGATTGGCGGCAAGGGAGACCGGCGGGCTGCGGGGGCTTTCCGCGCTCACCAGCTTTGCCGGAGGGTGGCGATGAAGGTGTCGCGGCGCGTGGCGTTTCTGTGATTTCCAAAGGGGATGTAGTTATAATCGTAGGACAGGGAGAAGAGCGTGGTCTTGGAGAGCATCATGCGCAGGCCCAGGCGGGCGATGACGGCGCTGTCGTCATACTTGTCGCCGCGAATGGGGAGGCGGGCGTCGGGGTGGTCGATGAGGGTGGCCTGGATGTCCGTCCGTTTGTTATGGAGGTTCTGCCGCACGCCGAGGCCGATGTCCACCATGCCGGGGTGGCCCCAGGGGAGTTTGATTTCCTGGCCGATGTCGATGCGGGCGACGGCTTGCAGGAGGTCGGCGCGAAGGTCGTCCATCCGCACGGCGCCGGTCTCCGCGACTTGCGCTGTCTCGGCGTAGTCGCGGAAGGAAAGGGTGGTGTATTGGAGGCCGAGGGAGGGCCTGACGGTGCCTTTGGAAAAGAAGGGGAAGGCGCGGCCCGCCTCCAGGGAGGCGCCGAGGCTGTCGAGGTCGTAGGAGCCGGTGACGGAGTGGCCGAGGGGGTCGAGCCGTCTGGTGTCGGCATCGCCGGAGGCGGCGGAGAGGTTGGCGGCCAGGTAATAGTCGCCAAGGCGGAGGGCGGCATACACGCCGAGGATGGGCAGGTCGATGTCGGTGACGGCGTCGTTGGCGGTTTCCAGGCGGGTCATGGAGTAGCCGAGGTAGCCGCCGAGCATGAGGTTGTTGCGGGAGAGGCAGTCGTAGCCGAGGACGCCGGCGTAGGTGTTGTCGGTGTAGCCGAGGTAGTCTTTGTCGCTTTCGTGCTCGGCGAAGGTGCCGATGCCGCGGAACCACCAGGCGCTCGCGGGGCCGGCGGGGGTCTCGACGCCGGAGAGGGGGGCGAGGAAGGCGTCGTTGAGGTGCGAGTGGGTCGCGTCCCTGGTGGCGCGCATCGCGTCGAAGCCGGCGGCGATGTCTTTGCCGGGTTCGAGGGCCATGTCGTAGGCGGTGATGCGCAGGAGGTTGCCGTCAACGATGTCCACGGTCATGAACATGCCGTCCTGGTTGGCGTCGTAGGCGGGGGCGCCCGCGATGCCGCCGTAGGCGACGGCGGCGTTGTGGATGCCGGTGGGCAGGCGTCCGCCGAGGCGCACTTCGCCGCCGTTGACGAAGTCCAGCGTGCCGGAGAGGGCGATGGAGCTTATGCGCCAGCCGGAGCCGTGGGCGGTGGAGCCGAACACGAGCGAGCCGCCGTCCACGAGGAGGTTGCGGCCCAGCGCGCCTTGCACGGAGGTTTTCAACCAGCCGCCGTCCCGCACGGTGATGTCCGCGTGCGCCCCGCCGAGCGCGCCGGTGGTGGCGGCGGTGACGCGGGAGCCGGGGCCGACGACGAGGGTTTGGAGCGTGTTTTGCCCGGCGAGGGTGAGCGTGCTGTCGGTGAAGAGCACGCGGTCGCCGGCGAGGGTCGCGTTTACCTGGCCGGACGGGACGCCGCGAAATTCCAAGGTGGAGCCGGCGTGGATGTTCATGGCGCCGGCGGCGGACTCGGCGCGCCGGGCGAGCGCGAGCGGGGTGCGCACGTCCAGCCGGCTGTAGCCGTTGGCGTTGGAGAGGGCCACGGTGCCGGTGCCGTCGAGGACCACGGTGCCGCCGCCGATGTTGCCGGAAAATTCCGCGAAGCGTCCGTTGGTGGCGATGGTGAGGGTGCCGGAGCCGGCGGCGATGGTGTTGGGGATGTCGAGGTGGTCGGCTTCGATGGAGAGCACGCCGTTGGCGGTGGCGACGGTGAGCGCGCCTTCGCCGAGCGCGGCGGCGGAGGCCAGGCCGAGGGCGCCGGCTTGAAGGATGACGCCGCCGGTGTGGTGGCTGGAGCCGGTGAGCGTCCACTGGCCGGAGCCGGTCTTGCGCACCGCGCCGCTTCCGCTGAAGCTCCCGGCAAAGGTCTCGCCGGCGGGCGCCACGGTGTAGGTGAGTTCGGCGGCGCCGAGGGCGATTTCGCCGGAGCCGGAGAGGTTGGCGATGGATTGGTTGTGGCCGTCGAGGTCGAGGGTCGCGCCGGAATCGACGACGATGGCGGTCTGGGAGCCGCGGGTGAGCAGGTTTTCCGTGTTCGCGCGCAGCGTGCCGGCGCGCGCGGCGAGCGTGCCGGAAAAGCCGGCGAGGTTGGTGTCGAGCACCAGCGTGCCCGCGCCGGTCTTGGCGAGCGTGGTGTCCGTCGCGCCGGCGAGCGTGCCTGTGAGCGCGAGGGCGTGGCCGGCGCCGGTGTCCATGACGCCGGTTGTTCCGTCCGCGATGGTGATGGTGTCGTCGAGCATGACATCCGCCGTGGCGCGCAGCGTGGCGGAGCCGGCGAAGGTGATGCCGGTGGAGCCGGAGGTGGTGAGCTGGTCGCCGCGGGCCACCGCCACGACGCCGGCGGCGAGGTGGATGCCGCCGAGGAAGGTGTTTTTTCCGTTCGCGAAGGTGAGGGTGCCATTCCCCGTCTTGGTCAACTTGCCCGTGGCATCGGTGAAGAGGAATCCGCCCGCGCCGTCGTCCTGCGCGTTGTCGGGCGAGGCGTGGATGCCGCCGCCGGTGAAGGTGTGGTCCGCGTCGCCGGCGACGGTCATGTCGGCCACCGCCACTTCGGCGCCGCCGACGAGGATGTCTTGATTGGTGGCGCCGGTGAAGAGCACGCGGTCGCCGTGGCTGTATTGGGTGACGGGGTTGACGGCGGCGTTGTCGGTCCAGTGTGTATTGGCGAGATTCCAGGTGGAGTCGGCGCCGCCCGTCCAGGTCATCTCGCGGGATGCGTCCGAGGTCACGACCAGTCGCAGCGTGCCGCCGGTGTCGGACAGCGAGGCCGAGATGCGCCCGCCGGCGGGCAGCGCCATGTCGTTGAGCGTCACCCGTCCGTCGGCGACGAGGGCGGTCAGGTTGCCGAGGTTGAAGGTGCCGGTGGCAAAGGAGGTGAGGTCGATGGTGTTGGCGCCGCTGATGGTGGAGGCGCCGGGGTCGAAAATGCGGTCGCTTTTCCGCCAGCCGCCGGTGTCGGCGGTTTTGAACAAGTCCATCCGCAGCACCGCGCCGCCGGTCAGCGCAAGATTGTGGACGGTGAGCGTCCCGGATTGGGCGGGGTCCAGGCCGGCCTTCAGGATGCCGCCGGGGGCGACTTTGACGGAGCCGGAGGCGCCGGCGCCCGCCGCGCCCGCGCCGCCGAGGGTGGCGCCGGTGTTTATGGTGAGGGCGCCGCCGAGCACGGCGCCGGTCGCGAGCGTCACCGTCCCTTCGTCCACCGAGAGCGCGAGGGTGCTGGCCGAGTTGTCGCCGGTGAGCAGCGCGGCGCCGGCGCCGGTCTTGCGCAGTGTCGCGTCCGCGCCGGCGGCGGCGAGCGTGCCGCCGTAGGTGAGCGCGCCGTCCGCGTCCACCCGCAATTCGGCGGTCTGGCCGGCGGCGACGGCGAGGCGTTCCGTGAGCGCGCCGTTGACGGAGCCGGAGGCGCGCAGCGTGGCGGAGCCGGCGAAGGTGATGCCCGCGGCGCCGGCGCCGAGTTGGGCGGCGCGGTTGAAGGTGAGCATGCCGGCCTCAAGCTCGATGCCGCTCGCGAAGGTGTTGGCCGAGGAGTTGGAGAAAACCAGTTCGCCCGCGCCGCGCTTGGTCAATTTGCCCGTGGGCGCGAAGGCGGGCGCGCCGGCGACGGCGACGGCGTCGGCCACGATGCCGCCCGCGCCGCGAAATTCGTAGCGCGCCGTCCCCGTGACTTCCATGCCCGAAACGGTGACTCCGCCCGCGCCGATGGTGATGACGCGGTTGGCGGGGTGGGCGGCGTCGGCCTCGCCGTTGAAGGTCACTTGATCGGCGTAGAAGAAGCTGCTGACGCCGGAGCCGTCGGCGTCGATCCAGTTGTTTTGCGCGCCGACGAGGGGCGACCATTCGGCGCCTTCGCCGCCGGTCCATTTCATGGCGAGGTTGTTGATGGTGGTGAGGGTGGCGACGAGGGTGTTGCCGTCGAGGGCCAGCGCGGCGTCGCTGCGGGGGCTGT
>JAIRTK010000165.1 GCA_031254955.1 Opitutaceae bacterium | reverse complement strand
CGCGCGATGACCCAGGCCGGCAGCGAAATCGAACTCGTCGCGGTCGAGGGCGCGATTCACACCTACATGTTCAAGGACGCCGCGCTCTACGACGAAACGCTCCGGCGCATGGAGACGTTCCTGCGCGGGCTTGGGTTCATCGGGAAATAATAACTGAAGTTACGCGCCGCCGCCGTGGCGCAGGTTGTCAGGCTTCTTGTTTCGCCCGGACCCCAACTCAGTCGTAGCGCAGGTTTCCAAACCTGCTGACGGGCCAACGACCCGCCCTGAAGCAGACTGGGTTTCGAGCGAAGCGACAGTCCGCCAGTCTGCGCCACGACAGAGGCCGCGCGTAACCTCAGATAATAACAAACCACCACGCCGCCACGCCGCCACGTCGCCACGTCGCCACGCCGCCGCACTGCCGCGCCGCCACGCCGCCGCGTTTCCTTTGAAAAACTCGGACTTTACCCGCGCCGCGCGCGGGGTCTGTTATGGTGCAATTACGGAACCTTGGCTTGATGCTTGCGGCGCGCGGGCTTTGACTCGATGGGTTGGTCGCCGTCCCGCCGACCGCCCCGCAGCGCCTCCATTTATCAACCGCCTCCACTTATCGCCCGCCTCCGGACCGCGGCGGCCCTTTTTCCCCGTATTTTTTGACTCGCCATGATTGCCGTCTCCCCACCCCCAGGCTTGCCGTCCCGCCGCCGCGACCGGCGCAAAATCGAACTGGCCGAGAACCTGATGGATTTGATACCCCGGCGAAATTCCCTCGTCAGCCAGGTGGTCGAAACCATCCAGTCCGGCATCGCCAAAAATGTCTGGCGCGAGTGGCTGCCCGGCGAGCGCGCGCTGGCGGAATCGCTGCACGTGAGCCGCAACACCCTGCGCGCGGCCATCGCGCAACTGGAGCGCGACGGCGTCGTGCGCGCCGAGCACCCGCTGGGCACGCGCATCGTCACGAAGCGGGGCGACCCCGGCTCCGACAAAAAGCACCACGTCGTCGCGTTGCTCATGCCCGAACCCATCACCGCGCTCCGCCCGAAAATCGCCCTCATCGTGGACGAGCTGCGCGGGCATCTCGCCGAGCTTGGTTTCCGCCTGCGCCTCTTCCACGGCGAACACTACCTCGCCTCCGGGGCCAGCCGCCGCCTGCAACGTCTCGTCGCCGACAATCCCCATGATTGCTGGGTTCTCACGCTCGTGCCCGACCGCGTGAAACTGTGGTTCCAGGAGCAGGGCGTTCCGTGCGTCGTGTCCGGCACGTGCGGGCCGGGGCTGAAGCTGCCTTTTGTCGATCTCGACTACCACGCGCTCTGCCGGCACGCCGCCGGCCAGATGACCAGCCTCGGACACAGGCGCATCGTTTTCCTCACCGAAAAATCCACCAAGGCCGGCGATGTCGCCAGCGAGCGCGGGTTTGTCGAGGGCATCGAATCCGCCAGCGACCGGGCCGCCGAGGGTTTCGTCGTGCACCACCAAAACACCAACAACAGCGTGCTCAAGACGCTCGACCGCCTCTTCCACGGCGGCCCCGCCCACCCGCGCCCGACCGCGATGTTTGTGGCCAACCCGCATTTTTATCTGCTCGTGCTCACCTACCTGCACGGCCTCGGGCTGCGGGTGCCCGCCGACATCTCGCTCGTGTGCCGCGACGACGATTCGTTCTTGAATTATATCCATCCCGTGCCGACCCGCTATTCCTTTGACGAAGCCTCCTTCGCGCGCCGCCTGTTCAAGCTCATCATGCAAACCGTCGAGTGCTCCCACATCGTGAAAAAAGACATCCGCATCATGCCCGACTATAGAAAAGGCGCCACCCTCGCCGCGCCGGGCGGCGGCGACGTCTTGGAATTCAATAAAGACGAGCACACTTTACAGGATTAATAAAAGACAGCCCCGTCAATCCTGCCCAGGCCGCTTATTTATACAGAATGAACAGAATCCCAAAGAATGAACAACATAAAGAAAGCATTCCGTTCATTCCCTCCCGTTCCGTCTATTTTGTCTAAAAATAAAGAATCATTAATTTAATCGTGGAAGCACGGGATCAAGGAAACACGGAAGCAGGCCAATCCCATTCCTTTTTTTCAGCGTTTCCGTCCCTCCGTGCTTCCGTGATTAAATAAAATCCAGCCCCTTCCCATCCATGCAAACCAGCCGCCTTGCCTGCCTCCTCCTGTTGATTCTGGCCGCGCCCCTCGGCGCCGCGCCATTGTTCGAGACGATGGAATTGTTTCCATCCGCGCCGGACAACAAGCCGAATTACCGCATCCCCTCCATCATCCGCGCGCCGAACAACGACATCCTCGCCATCGTCGAGCGCCGCAACCACGGAATCGGCGATGTCGGCGACATTGACATTGTGATGCGCCGCAGCGCCGACCGGGGCAGGACATGGTCGGGAATCCAGACCCTCGTCGATGACGGCGCCAACACCTCCACCGACATCACCACCTGCATCGACTGGGAGACGGGGCGGATTTTTGTGTTTTTCCTGCGCGACAAAAAAAAATACGCCTACGTCGCCAGCGACGACAGCGGAAAAACCTGGACCGGCATCGTGATGATTCACGACTCCGTCACCAAGCCCGAATGGGACCGGCTCGGCCTGAAACCGGGCCGGGACGTGGACAGCTCCACCGATCCCGAAAGCGACAAAAAAGCGTCGAAAGTCGTCCAGTGGAAACGCAACTGGATACAACGCTACGGCGTCGGCCCCGGCTCGGCAGGCATCCAGCTCAAGCACGGCTCGCACAAAGGCCGCCTGCTCATCCCGGGCCGCCACATGGAGCAGGAAGGCAAATCCCGCCCCGGCTATACTCATGTCTTTTATAGTGATGATCATGGCAGGACATGGCGGCTCGGCGCCACAAAGATTATAAAATACGGCAACGAAAACCAGCTCGTCGAGCTGCCCGACGGCACGATCATGATGAACGCCCGCAATGTTTACAGCCGCTCCGCGCCTGACAACGCCCGCCGCCTGGTCGCGCTCAGCCGCGACGGAGGTTTGACCTGGCCGACCGTCTGGCACGACGAGGCGCTGGTGAGCCTGCCGTGCCACGCCGCGACGCTTTTGTATAACCATCCGGCGTCGCCGGACAACGGCCTCCTGCTCTTCGCCAATCCGGCGAGTCCCTTCCGCCAGAAGGAGCATCCCTACGGACGCTACAACATGACCGTGCGCTGGAGTCGCGACAACGGAAACACCTGGAGCGCGGGCCGCATGATCTACCCGCACACCAGCTCCTATAATGACATGACTGTGCTCGACGACGGCACCATTGCCATGATCTACGAACGCGGTGACCAAGGCTCGGTCAAATACTGGGACTCGCTGCACTTCGTCCGTTTCAACCTCGAATGGCTTTTCGCCCCGCCCCGCGCGCCGTGGAACCCGTGATTGCAGGCAAAGCCCGCCACACAGCTTGGATAAAGACCGCTGCCGTCAGTAACACGCTGGCGCAAGGAGGGGCGGCGTCCCGCCGCCCGACACGCGGAACGCGTGCCCGTCATGTCTCGCTCTCGATAAAGCATACGCAAACGGGCGAGGCTTTCGCCTCGTCCGGCGGCGGGACGCCGCCGCTCCTTGCGCCAGCGCCTGATACCCTTTCCCGACGAGCTTGTGTCTTCCGGGTAGGGCGAGGCGTCCCGCCGAGCCGGGGGACCCGCTCGCGGCTCGGCGGGACGCCTCGCCCTACCTTTAACGGCTTCCATAGTGTGATTTTCATTCGCAAAGGATATGAGATTACACGGGCGAGTCGCCTGCGCCACCCGTCCCCCTCTTTCTTCTTTCCTCTTTATCTTTATCTTTCGTCAGGAACAGGCAGGGGATTCCGGACAAAGCGAGGAGCCGGACGAGAATAAAGAAAAAGAACAAAAAAAGAAATAAAGAGAAAGAGAAAGATGAGGATAATACCCTTTCCCAGTGAACAGGACCCTTTAGAAGCAGAGCCATGTAGGGGCTTCGCTTGCGAAGCCCGTTGCTGGTTCACAGCCTTTGCTGGTTCACAGCCTTTGCTGGTTCACGGCCTTTGCTGGTGCACGGCCATCAAGCCGGGCGTCGCAAGCGACGCCCCTACAAAAGAGTGATTTTCATTGGGATTGGGTATAAATAGAACTAGAAATAAAAGAGAAAAAGAAAGATAAAGATAAAGAATAAAGAATAAAGAGGAAAGATTCCGGTGGCGACATCGCTTTTTTTCTTGGGGCTTAATTCCCGCGTGTCACTTCAATCGTATAAACCTCCCTTGCCTTGGGCGCGGCGATTTTGAAACTGATGCGGTGGATGGTGTCGCCCCAGTTGCGGCGGATGTTGTTGTCGGACTCCTCATCCAGTTTCAT
>JAIRTK010000082.1 GCA_031254955.1 Opitutaceae bacterium | reverse complement strand
CGCCTTACCGCCGAGCGGCCACCCGCTTGCCCGCGCCTTGTTTTGGTGTTCCGTGGCCGCGGAGGTGGATTCAACACGGGCGCGCCCCGCACTTGTCCGCCACCCGCGCAGACTCATGGCATGACGCATATCAGCACAGGCAAGGATGCCCGCGCCGTGTTTCCGATATCACGCAGCCACCCACGCGCGCAGTCATTCCCGTTCCGCCGACCAATCCGCATCCGTCGCGAGATTCCGCAATTCCAGCGGATCGCGCTCCAAGTCGAAAAACAACCACGGCGAGCCGTCCTCGCCCAGCACCAGTTTCCGCCGCGCCGTGCGCACGCCGCGCCACACCCGGTCGCATTGATGCGGCAGCCGCACCACCGACGGCATCGAAATCCTTGCCCGCTCCGGCCCGCCGCCGTCCGCGTCGAAAAATGTCCCGCGCTCGATCAGCGAAATCATCATTCGCGGCAAATCCGCCAGCGTCACCGCCGCCGTCGAAACCGTTCCGCCCCGCCTTGCATCCTTCGCGCCGCGCGCGCGCACCAGCAACGGCACGCGCACGCTTTCCTCGTGCGGCCAACCTTTGCGAAACAAACCATGCGCGCCATGCATGTCGCCGTGCACCGAGGTGAACACCACCACCGTCTCGTCCCCGCCGTCCATCCCGCGCAACGCGTCCAGCAGCCGCCCGATGGCCGTATCCGTGGCCTGGATATGCGCGTAATAGCCCGCCAATTCGCGCCGCGCCCGCGCCTCCGCGTCGCCTCCGCGCGGCACATTGGCCGCCAGGCGCACTTCGTCGGGAGGCATCGCGGGCACACCGGAGGCCGGGGCGTCGTAGGGCGGATGCGGGGCCTCCAAGCTCGCCACGCAAAACCACGGCGCGCCGCCGCGCCGCGCGCCCGCCCATTCCGCCGCGCGTTCGCAGAGCACGTCGCTTTGATACCCCGGCGCGCGCGCCGGCTCCGGCAGCCGCGTTCCGTGCAGCCACGGCTCGTTCAACAAAAACCCGCTCTCGAAGCCCTCCCAAAAACCGAATCCGCCGCGCGCCTCCTCCGGCACAAGCTGCCGGGCGTGCTCCTCGCCGACCAGCGGGGCCGACGGGTCGCGCCGCGCCAGATGCCACTTGCCGAAAAATGCCGTGGCGTAGCCGCGGGCCGCCAGTTCGTGCGCGATGGTCCGCGCGCGCGCGGGCAGCGGATCGAAATACTCGCGCACGCCGTTCTCCGGCGAATGCACTCCGGTCAGCAACGCCGCCCGGGCAAACGGCCCGAAGGGATGCGGCGTCACCGCCTGCGCGAAATTCACCGCCTCCGCCGCCAGCGCGTCGAGCCGTGGCGTGCGGGCGTTCGCGTCGCCCGCAAAACCCGCCGCTCCCGCGCGCCATTGCGTGGTCAGTATCCAAAGGATGTTGGGTTTTCGCCCGGGCATATCCCGCCGACGCTGCCGGCCCCGCCGGCTCCGGCAAATGCAAAGTGTGTTGGGGCCGCGCGCGGGTGCACTGCAAAGCAAGGCCATGCGTCCGGGCTTTTTCTTCGCTCCTCGTTTTCGTTCTCGTTCTCTTTCTCGTTCCTCTTTCTTCTTTCTCCTTTCTCCTTCGGGCAATGCCGCTGAAAAAGAAAGAGAACGAGAACAAAAATGGGGAACGAGAACTAGGAACGAAGAAAAAGCCCGGACGCATAGCCGTATACCCTTTCCTAATGAGAAATAGCTTGTAGCGGGTAAGGCGGTTTCGCCGTTTCGAGCGAAGCGAGAAGCCTGACAACTGCCGCTCTGATGCATGCCTTGGCCTGAGGTAACGCAGACTTCCGAGTCTGTTTGGCTTGGGCGGCGCGGAGCGCCGTCGGGCAGGTTGGGAAACCTGCGCTACGGCTGGTCGCTTCGCTTCTTTTGCCAGCGCACTCCGCGCAATCCCGAAACTTAATTGTTTCGCCGCGCCGCCAGCAGCCAGAGCAGGTTTACCAACGACGATGCAAATGCGGCCACATACGTGAGCGCCGCGGCGTTGAGCGTCTCGGACACGCCGGGCGCTTCGTCCCGCTGGACGATGCCCAGTCCGGCAAGCTCGGCCTTGGCGCGACGGCTCGCGTCGAACTCGACCGGCAGCGTCACCAGATGAAACACTGTCAGCACCGCGTAGCAAAGGATGCCTATGTCGAGCATGAAGCCGCCGAAACCACGGAAGAAAAATCCGCCGATGATGACAAATGGCAGGATTTGCGACGAAATCTGCGTGATCGGCACCAGCGCCATGCGGGCGCGCAGCATCGCGTAACCGGTCTTGTGCTGGATGGCGTGCCCGGCTTCGTGCGCCGCCACGCCGAGCGCGGCCAGGCTGGTGCCGCGATAGTTGGCCGAGGAAAGCACGAGCCGGCGATGCACCGGGTCGTAGTGGTCGGTAAGGTGTCCGCCGGTCTCGACGATTTCGACGTTATTGATTCCGGCCCGCGCCATCACGGCTTCCGCGGCCTCGCGCCCGGTGATGCGTCCGCGCGATGGCACGCGGATGTTTTTGTTGTAAGCGCCGGACACCCGCATCTGTGCGTAAAGCGCGAAGACCATCGTGAAGATGAGCAACGTCCAGATGGCCCAGTTGGGGAGGAAGGCAAAGGCAAGGAGTGTGGTGTTCATGATTGCGCGCATTATGACACATGCGTGGCGCAGGATGCATCAAAAAATTTTTATCAAACGGAGGG
>JAIRTK010000046.1 GCA_031254955.1 Opitutaceae bacterium | reverse complement strand
CCTTGTTTTTGGCGGACTCGACGGGGCGAGTGCCCCGGCGGTCCAATCAACGGTTCGAGCTATCGGCCGGAAGACCGCCCGCGGTTCACGCTACACACGCTCCCGGCCAAAGCCGGAGCAGGGCCTGACACGAACTCGCGGGCGGCCGACCCGGACGGGCCTGCCGGCCCGTCCGGGTCATCCGCCCGAAGGCTCCCCCGGCGAACCAGTTTGCGGGGGAGCGCTTCGATTGAACGCCCGCCACCTTACCACATCGCCAAACAACAAGGGCCTGACCTTGCGTCAGGCCGCGGATTGGACGGTCGGCGCCGAAATCGGCAGACGCGGCGCGACACAAGGCCGAGAGCCTTTCCTCATTTATTCTGTCGTCTCCAATGCGACAGAATAAAGGGGAGAGGCGTTTTTTAGCGGGCGCGGGCGGTCAGTGGCGGATGGCGACGGTGGGGCGATGGCGCGTGGCGGCGGGTGCGGCCATCAGGCTGGTGGAGAGAAATCTTCCCGCCATGAGTGGCGACGGGTGCGACGGGTGGCGACGGGTGCGGCGCGGGGGGCGGCTCGAACGCGGCAAATACACCGCGTTCAACCCTTGGTGCAGTGGGTGGCGGCGCGGGAACGGCGCGGGGATGGCTGGGGAGGGGGCGGGGTCAGCGGTATTCTTCGTTGGTGTCGGCGTTCAGGATTTTGAAGTTTTCGACGTGGTAGTTCAGGTCGGCGCGGAAGGCGAGTTTCACGCCGAAGAGTTTTTCCATGCGCACGAGCAGTTCGGCGTCTTCGCTGCGGAGGCGTTCGAGGATGCCGGGGTGCACGAGCACGCGCAGCGAGTAGGTTTTGCCGTCGTTGCGCGACTGGAGGCGGCGGACCACGGAGCTGAGTTTGCGTTGGAGTTCGACCGACATCGTCGTGGCCGATTTCACGATGCCGCGTCCGCGGCAGTAGGGGCAGTCGGTGTAGAGGTTGCTGGCGAGCGATTCTTGCTGGCGCTGGCGCGTCATTTGCATGATGCCGAGTTGCGAGATGGGGAGGATGTGGTTTTTCGCTTTGTCTTCGGACATGGCTTCGACCATTTTTTCGTAAACGGCGTTGCGGTGGCGGCGTTCTTTCATGTCGATGAAGTCGATGATGATGAGGCCGCCGAGGTTGCGGAGGCGGATCTGGCGGGCAATTTCTTGCGCGGCTTCGAGGTTCACGGCGTAGATGGTGTTTTTTTCGTCGCCGCCTCGGTTTTTGTGGGAGCCGGTGTTTACGTCGATGGCGATGAGGGCTTCGGTTTCGTCGATCACGATTTCTCCGCCGCTGGGGAGGGGGACTTTGCGTTGGAAGGTTTGTTCGATTTGGCGTTCGATGTTGAAGCGTTCAAAGATGGGGATGTTGCCTTTGTAGCATTCGATTTTCGAGCGGGAGCGTTTGCTGATTTGGGCGACGAGGTTTTGGGTGCGTCCGTGGTCTTCGGGGTTGTCGATGAGCACGCGGTCCACTTCTTCGGTGAGGAAGTCGCGCACGGTGCGTTCGACGAGGTCGGGTTCGTGGTAGAGGCAGGCGGGGGATTTTTCCGTCTGCATGCGGGTTTGGATGTGGGTCCAGGTTTTGAGCAGGAGGTGGAGGTCGCGGACGAAGTAGCGTTCTTTTTTGCTTTCGCCGGCGGTGCGCACGATGACGCTCATGCCTTCGGGGATGGTGAGTCGGTTGATGAGGTGTTTGAGGCGTTGGCGTTCGCGGGGGTCTTCGATTTTCCGGGAGATGCCGCATTGGTCGGAGTAGGGCATGAGGACGAGGTAGCGGCCGGGGATGGCGAGGTTGGTGGTGGTGCGGGGGCCTTTGGTGCCGATGGGGCCTTTGGTCACTTGGATGACGATTTCGCTGCCGGGGGGGTAGAGGCCGGGGATGTCTTTGACCGTGGGTTCGGCGGGGCGCGGGGTGGTGTTTTTCTTTTTGTTCACGCGGACGACTTCGACGGAGGAGTCGGCGGCGGCGGGGAGCATGTCCCAGTAGTGGAGGAAGGCGTTTTTGCTGTAGCCGATGTCCACAAACGCGGCTTTGAGGCCGGGGTCGAGGTTTTTGATGCGGCCTTTGTAGATGCCGCCGACCATGCGGTGGTCGGATTCGCGTTCGATTTCAAATTTTTCGAGGGTGCCGTCAACGAGGAGGGCGACGCGTTTTTCGAGGGGTTCGGAGTTGATGATGAGTTCGCGGAAGGTGGTTTTTTCCTTCTGGAACAGGGTGAGGATTTTCTGGAGGAGCGGGCGTTGCGTGGCGCGTTCGCGCGCTCCGGCTTTCAGTTCGGCGGAATCGATGGGATCGGCTTCGGTTTGCGGGGGAGGATTGATGAGTTCCTGGTCATGGCGTTGGATGGGGTCCGCAGGGCCGGGTTGGTCGTTGTCGTTTTCGGGTGTGGGTGTGGGTTGTGATGGGACACTCATGGTGTGTGGGTTGGTTTTGGTCGGCGGCGCGATGCGCGGCGGGTGCGGCGCAGGAGATTCCGGCAGGGCGGTCGGTATCGCGTTGAGGGTGTTTCATCATGGGGGTCATGAAAAATCCTTCCTGAAGCGATAGACGCTCTGGACCAGTCCTTGCAGCAAGCAGCAGCTGAGCACAAAGGAGCCTCCGTAGCTTATAAAGGGAAGCGGTATGCCCGTGATGGGCACCAGTCCGATCGACATGGCGATGTTCACAAACACGTGCACCGTGAAGATCATCGTCACCCCGATGCTGAGCAGGGTGCCGAAGCGGTCTCGGGCGAGGCCGGCGATGCGGATGCTGTTGAACAGGACCACTCCAAACAGGCTGAGAACCGTGAGGCTTCCCAAAAATCCGGTTTCCTCGGCGATGACCGAGACGATAAAGTCGTTGTGCGAGACGGCGGGGGGCAGGTAGCCGAGTTGGGCTTGCGTGCCTTGGGTCCAGCCTTTTCCGGTGAGTCCGCCGGAGCCGACGGAGATGAGGGATTGGTTGAGGTTGTAGGCCGACTCGGTGCCGCGTTTGTCGATGATGTCGGGCGCGGCGAAGGTGAGGATGCGGTTGCGTTGGTAGTCGCGGAGCGGCACCCAGGTGGTGGTTTGGTAGCGGCCGCGGTCGTTTTGATACGAGTAGCCGTGCGATTCCATGAACCGCACGTAGCCGTAAACATCGGCGGCCACGATGCTTACCAGGATGATGAACGCGCCGAGCGCCACCGCGAAAAACCGCGGCGAGAGCTTGGAGACGTAGAGCATCGCGAAGAGCATGGGTGGCAGGACAATGGCCGATTTCAAGTCGGGTTGCCAAAGGATAAGGAGGATGGGAAATCCTGCCGCAAGCGCCAATTTCGCCAGTGCCCCGAGCGAGTCGCGCACGGTGCCGATGGGGGAGCGGGCCAGAATGCTGGCGGACATGAGGAGCACGGCGATTTTGGCGGTTTCGGAGGGTTGATATTTGAACACGCCGAAATCGAGCCAGCGTTGCGCTCCGTATTGGGAGTCGCCCACGCCGGGGATGAGCACGAGCACCAGCGGCACCATGCACAGGGCGTAAATCCAATGCGCCGCGCCCAGCCAGAAGCGGTAGTCGATCAGCGAGACGGCTGCGTAAACCGCCGCCGCCACGGCGAGAAAGACGATTTGCGCCTTCCACGCCCCGCCGTGCCGTTCGAGTTGGGCGCTGTAGATGAACATCACGCCGATGAGGCCCAGCGCGCCCGCCGCGACCGGCGTCAGCCAGTCGCAGCGTCCTTGGGTTTTGATTTTCAGGACGCCAAACACTTCGAGCAGTGAGTTGCGGGCGCGGGCTGGCATGGGAAATGGCTGCGGATTCGGTCGGTGGTGGTCGGTCGGTCGGTGGTCGATGGCAGGCGGTGGCGGTGATGGTGGCGGGCGGTGGTGGCGGGCGGTGGATTACGCGATAACGGGAGATAACGAGGCAAGGCGAGAAAGGTTACAAGTAGATTAAGAAGCAGATTCAGGGGGAGAGGGGGACGGGAGGCGGGCGAGAGGGCGGAGGTGGGAGGAGGCTGGAGGGGGCGGGAG
>JAIRTK010000486.1 GCA_031254955.1 Opitutaceae bacterium | reverse complement strand
AATCAGTCTGTATGCCGACCGGGCCTAGGACAGCGAGGAGTTCCGCCGTCGCCTCAGCCAGGAGGGCATCACGCCGTTTCTTGTCCGGCGCGGCGTCGCCCACGGCAGCGGCTTGGGCGCAAGCCGCTGGGTAGTCGAGCGCACCATCGCCTGGCTCCACCAATTCCGGCGGTTGCGCGTTCGTTACGAGCGGCACGGTTATATGCATCGCGCCTTCCTTTCGCTCGCCGCCTCCATTATCATGTCAAGATATCTCCAAAATTCATTTTGTTAGACGCTCTAAATCAGAGTGCCGCCTTTACCGATACTCTATTGCCCCATAAAATGGGCTTTTAGGATAAAAATGGTATTTTTATGAGGATTCGGATTTCCTAACTTCGATGGAAACAATCGCAGGCTCCCCATCGTTGCCTGACAAGCCGAGGAATTTTTTGTCAACGGTGCGCACTTCTGGCAGAGTCATGGCGTGCTGTTTGTCCATGAGGCCCGCGAGATGTTTCCCACGCAGCACGACTTCAAAACGTGCAAAGCTCAATTCGATGCAATCAGGCGCATCGCCAACGCCATGCGTATCTGTTGCCGTGTTTGTGGCAGTGAAAGCCGCGCCGTAAAAACTTGCCCAAGGCAGTTCCCATGCACGGGCGTCGACTGCCACGAGGCGCAGGCAGCGCGGTTTCTTGCCGACTGTTCCGGCGGCGGCAATGTTTGCAGGCGTGGGCGTGCCGCCGTATTCGCGTGCAAGTTTTTCACGTTCCTGCGCGTGCCGTTTGTCCAATGCTTCTCTTAGGCTCATAGATGGATTCCTCGTCGTTGTGCGGGGTGTTGTGATTCGGATGCGGGAGACAAAATATGTTGCGGTTGCGCGTGAGCGGCGCGAAGTCCTTCGTAATAGTGCGCCATGACGCGCTGGTGTTCTTCGTTCGCATACCTCTGCAAACGCGCTTGCGCAGCTTCGTCTATTGCCAGCGACACGGCGGGAGCGCGGGTGTTTTCCTGTTCGATGCGGGCGCGTAGCACGGTCAGGTCGTCGGCGAAAACCAATACCTGTTTTCGGGCGCGGGAGATGCCTACATACCATTAGTTGCGATTAACCGGAGCGGGCTTGGCCTCGTCGCTGGCGCAGTGCAGGAGCACGGTGTCAACGGTCTTGCCTTGCGAGGCGTAGGTGGTGACGGCGTAGCCGTGGGCAAAATTGCGTTGCTCCGTCGAAAGCGTCTTGCGCGTGCCGGAATCGTCGCGCACGCGGATGCGCCCGTCACGCATTACGCGGAGCACGGTGACAAGTTCGCCGTTGCGGATGGGGGTGCTTTCGACTGATTTGCCATTGAACTTGAGTTGCAGGCGGTCGCTGCGAGTCAGCGAAATTTCGCGGGTGCGGACAGGTGCGAGGCAGGTGGCGGCATGGTTGTATCTTATGGTGGCGTCGCGCCCATTTTTGCAGCATCCGCTTTGACACAATGTAACGCCACGCGCATCGGCGGAAACTATCGCGCAAAAATCGCCGCGCTGGTGGCGTCCGTAATTGCATAGGAAACACACGCCGCCGGCGGCGGCGTAAAAACGGGTGTCGCGCTTTTGCGCGTCCGTCAAATCGACGGCCTGCCAAGAAACGACACGCGTGTCGTTTTTCAAGATGCCCGCGTTTTTGAGTTCGTCGCGGATGGCGGCGTTTAGCGCGTGAACGTCATTCCATGTTTGCGCGACAGCGAGGGCGTTTTCCTTGCGTTGCACGGCCTCGCGGAAGCATGTGGCAATATCATTCGGGAGAGTTTCGGCGTCGCTTTCGCGTACCCAGCCGAGCGTTTTCCAATTTTTCGAGCGATTCGGCGAGCCAGCCATCGGCGGCGGCTTTGACGGCGGAGCGGTAGTGGCGCACTTCGCGCTTTTGTTCGTGAGCCGAAACGGTGTCGGGATTCTGGCGGCGGATGGTGTCGAGTCTCACGGGAACCAAGCAGGTTTGTGTTTCGAGGATGCGCAAGGCGTCAGACGCAGCGACGGCCCCTTGCTGGCGCGTGTCGCCAGAAAGAATGACGCGACCGCCGCATTCGTGGGCGGCATCAATGATGCGCAGCATATCCTTGCTCCCGATTTGTCCGGATTCGTCCACGACGACAACCGTGCCGCGTCTAAGTGTTGCGAGGTTTGAAAACGCGAGCAGGCGAGCAACGGTGTCCGCATCCAAACCGGCGCGGCGCAAATCGGCGACTTGCTGGTGTTGCGGCACAAACACGCGAACGGCATGCCCAGCCGTTTCCAAGCCGCGAACGATCTCGCGCAACGTGTAACTTTTTCCGGTGCCCGCGCCGCCTTGAAAGAGCGTGATGAAATCACGACTGCGCAAGATGCGCCCGACGGCGTTGCGCTGGTCGGGTTTGAGTTCGGGCGCGGGGGCATAATGCGCGTTGAGCGGAACGCAAATGCCGCGTCCGTCGCGTGCGGACAGCAGAAGTTTCCACTCGGCTCGGAGGGTTTCGGGATGGGTGAGCTTGCGCGTGCCAGTTTCGCGGGCGTAGTCTGCGCTGGCGACAGCGGCTTTGAGGTCGTCGAGCGTGAATGACTCGCCGCGCCCGCGCATGAGCGCGGCGGACATCAATTCGTAATCAGTGCTAACCGCACTCCGCTCGAAAACATGCTTTTCCGCCCATGCGAGGAAAGCGGACATGTCTGCTTTTTCCGTGTTCGCAGCCACACGAGAGGCAGGGTGCGTGTCCACTCAAACGGCGGCATTTGCAACAACATTTGCGTCCGATGCTACCAGCGCCAGCTTTGCGGGCGCAATGCCCGCAAGCGCGGCGTGCTCGTCAGCAGACATCTCCGCCGCCCAGCGCGAGCATAGGTGTTCGGCGGACATGTCTTTGATTTTGCGACGCCGTTTGTCATGCGCGATTTGCTCGCGGAGGGATTCTTCGTTTCCTTTCAGTCCTTCGGCTGCAATGTGCTTTTGCGTTTCCGCGTCAATTTGCTGATGCCGTTTGGAAAAACGGGCAATCACCTCGGCGGGCACACCCTTGATTTCAAAATCACGCGCATTGTTTTCGATTTGGTAGCCGGAGAGATCGGATACCCTTGGCGAGTTCGTGATAGTAAAGATTCTCGGCCGGTTTTTGGGCGTGATACATGCCTGTCGCATGAAGAGCTTTCCAACGATCTTCGACAGCGTCGTATGTTGCATCCATGAGCACGCAATGCGTGTGTAAATGAGGGTCGAGTTCGCGACTCGTGTCATGCCGAAACAACGCGGCGACAAGGCCGCCAAGTCACACGCTCGCCATTCGCTCCGCCGATGTGCACGCGAGTTTCCGCGAAAGTTTCCAATTCGTCCACCATCGCACGAACGGCGCGGTCATGTATGTCGATAATACGGGCATCCTGATAAAGCGCGACGACCGAAATCGACTTTGGCGGCGAGATGGTGAAGTCATAAAACACGCGCCGATTCGAGACGTTGCACCCATCCTCGCGTTGCGTGGTATTGTGGCGAGCGGTGAGCCGCTGTCCGGTTTTCGGATTCAACCCGTCGCACAGTTCGACAAACGCTTTTCAGACACCTGCCCATGCAAACCAAGCATGGCCGTGCCAACGCCCCGCCATTCGCCGACCACCACATGACCGTCCATGTAGTAGTCGCCAACGGCCAGATGTTCGCGGAAGTATCCCTTCGCGCTATCAAGATTTAACTGTGGCTTCGGAGTGAGCATCCCTCACATAAGGGTTCCGAGTTAACCGGAACGGCCTCACGAGCACGCGAAACGCGCCGCCGCGCCCGCGAAAAACGCAGTCGCGCACATCGCCGCAAACGCGAAAAAACGCGAACGAGCCGCCGATACCCGCTTTGCATTCGCGAAGTTTTCAGGCGGGTCGGGTAAGGAGAGAGTGTTGCCACTCTCTCCTCCCCTAAGAACCGGACGTGATTGGTTCCTCTCATCCGGCTCAGGCGGTTCAAAGCTCCACCTCCTTGGTGAAGCCGGTTTCCATGACAGGCTTTGCCCGTTGTTTTCCTTTCAGCAGCAGGAAGCCGTATTTCTCAACAAACTCCTCGCCGAATCGCTTGAGGGGCACGTGCTCCTCGAAGTAATCGCGCCATGCCAGGTCAAAGGAATTCGCATCGCCTTTGATTTTGGGATGGCGCCGGATGGGTGTCGCGCAGGCCCGTTCGAGATGCAACCGGATGGGTTTGCCATCCTTCGTGCGCTCGCCGGTGTCCGCCGCGAAGTGCCATCCACGGCCTTCGTTGGGGTGCCAGTATTTCACGGCAACCCAGCGGGAGGGTTTGTTGTTGTGACGTTTTCTTGCCCAGTTCCACAAGGCACGCCAAATGGCAGTATCGGCCTTTTTGAAGGTGCGTTTGGCGCTAATGTGCCGGTGATAGTTGGCCCAGCCTCGTATGACGGGGTTGAGCGTGCGTATCAGGTTTTCATGCGACGCGCCTTTGTTGGCGTTTATCAGCCCCCTGATTTTATCAAGGAACTTCAGCGTGTTTTTCTTCGACGGGGTCACGAGCACGACCCCGTTGTAGCTGCGGATATTTTGACCGAGGAAGTCAAAGCCTTCGGTGATATGCGTGACTTTGGTTTTTTCTGGCGAGAGCCGCAATCCTCGCGCGTTGAGAAACGCCTCTATCAGGGGACGCACCTCGTATTCCAGCAACTCGCGGGAGTCGTCCGTCACGATGAAGTCGCCCGCGTAGCGCACGAAGTTGACCTTCGGGTTGACGTAGCTTTTGGCGAGACGGTCCCACTTGATCGGGAACGTTTCATCCAAGAGCGTTTGCAGTCCGTCGAGGGTCATGTTCGCCAGCGTCGGGGAGATGATGCCTCCTTGCGGAGTGCCTTCCGTGGTTGGGAACTGCTTTCCTTTCTCAATGTATCCGGCGCGCAGCCATTTTCGGAGCACTTCGTTGACCGCGGGGATGTTCGAGAGCATCCATTCGTGGCGGATATGGCCATAGCAGCCTTGAATGTCCGCTTCGAGCACCCATGCGGGCGAATGCCGCTGGCCGAGCACCTTGAAGCACTGGTCAATGGCATCCGTGGTCGAGCGTCCGGCCCGGAAGCCGTAGGAGTTCTTGTCCGCGAGGGTTTCGGCGACCGGTTCGAGCGCGAGCAGGTGAAGTGCCTGCATCGCGCGGTCGCGCATCGTCGGGATTCCCAGGGGGCGCAGTTTTCCGTTTGCTTTCGGGATGTGGACTCGTCGCAGCGGTTGCGGTTGGTAGCCGCGCCGCCGGAGTTGTCCGATTGCCTTGTGCTTGGACGCGGGCGTTCTCCAGATTTCTCCGTCAACGCCCGATGTCCGCTTGCTCTTGTTGCTTGTCACCTGCTTGACGGCAAGGGCCTTGCCGCTGAACGAGTGGCAGAGGAGCCATTGCAAGGATTTGACCTTGCCCCAGCGTTTCTGCCGTGTTGCCTTTACGAGCCGTGCTTGCAGCCGTCGGACATGACGCTCATGTTTGGGCCAGTTGACCTGTTCCCAATCCGAGGCCGTGCCGGAGGGTGCACACACGGGGTTTTGTGTTTCCGTGTTCATTTGCTGTTTCCTCCTTTGTTGGTTCTACCAGTGGTTTCGTAACGAACTACCCGCTGGAAGTGGGCCTGCTCTCGCAGCGGAGTGATGTTGCAACTCCTATCCGCCCCGTTACAGGACGGCATTCGCTTTTTCCAGCATCCTCTGCCCGGCGTTCCAACAGCAGCCCTTGCGGACGCGCCTGCCTTGATGAGGCGGAACGACGGGTTTGACCCATCCAGGCCTGTGTATTTTCGATGGTTTAGTCTCTGCACTACACTGGCGGCCATTACGTTCGTGTGTTCCAATGCGTCGCTGGAACAACCGGCCGCGTGCCGATTTTGGCTGGCGCCTGTCAATGCCATTTGGCTCCCCGGGGATAACGGTGCCTGCTTGCAGTTCACGTATGTTGGACATGCCATCAGCCTAGCACTCGAACCGCCCGACATTGGCGATTCGGAAGACTCCACCTCGCGGCGAGCTTCCTGTCACGAAGGACGCAGTTCCATCGTCACGACAGCTTCCCACGAGGCCGTTGCCAGCCTCGCAGGCATCGTCAGGCTACTGCGGACGGAACCGCAGGTCTTATTATGTTTACTTGTTATTTTTGTATTCATCTAAACACTACACAGACCCTTTAGGGTCGCACGACACCCTCACCCTTGCGCTGGGGCGCAACGATATTTTGAGGGCGCACCCGCAGCGCGATCTAGGGGCGTGGTGCGACCCAACGCATAGCTCAAAATGAGGGCAGAGAGCAGCCGCGCTTTGACCTGTATTTGCTGTCGCAAAAAAATAACGGTGAACCTCGACGGGCGCGGCGGAACATTCAAACGTGCAGACAGAGGAAATGAGGCACAGCGGCCTTTTTGATTCTGCCGACATATGCGAACCCGCGCCGCAAAGCTGCGCTCGACAAGCGTGCTCGTTTGCGGCGCGGGATCGCTGGGCGGCGCACATATCGGCGCACGGACAGGAAGCAAAGACGGCGGCGGGCGGTGTCGAAATACGGAGTGTTTTCGCACCGCCCGCGAAGACGTTGCCCTGATTTCCATCGCGCCCCTGTCCGCCGCTGCCTCCGCTTCCTTGGCGCGGAAATACCATGCGCATTTGCGCCGACAAAAATTAGAGCAGGAAACGTGCAAGTCGCTCCCGAAATTTCGATTTGCCCGCCGCCACTTGGCGACATTTCGCGGGGGCTTCGCCGCCAGCCCCCGTACCTCTGGCTCGGGGAAACTAATGCCAAAAAAGCAAATCAGAAAACCGCCCTCGCGCCCTTCTCGAAACAAACATGGCCGCTCGCGTGCATCTTGTCGGAAACGCGCTTTTTGCGCGTAGCCGGATGGACGGAGGCTGGCGGTGAAACCCCGCGAGGTGTGTGGCTGCTATTCGTGTTTTGCCTCCGGCGTTTTTGGCTGCGACCGAATTTGCACGAACGCGACAACCCAAAAACCATAATTCATGCAACGGCACCAAACCCAAGGCAGCGCACGCCAGATGCACACACAGCCTCCGGCAAAGCGAGCATCCGCCGTGCGACTACTCGCTCCAGCCTAACCATAAAACGCCAAGACCGCTATCGCATCCAAATGGGAAAAACACGCGAGCAACGCAAGGACGCAAAATGCGTTTCAAAAAATAGGGCATTGAGAAACAGGGCGGACCCCCGCAATTTTCAGCTCGTAATTTTGTATCTTAATTTTGGATACAAGTGAAAACATTGCCCCGCGTTACGTTGCCAAAATGTTGCCCAAAATGATGTTTTTCGCTTTACTTCGTTGCACTTGGCTGCAACTCTTTACACGTTTTAAGTCATTAACCATAAACAAAATCCGCGATTTTCAGCGACTTGAGAGCGTGTCCTATGCAGGTCGAAGGCCCGCCCTAAAGCAGACAGGGTTTCGAGCAAAGCGACAACCCGCCAGTCTGCGTCACGACCGCTCAAGCCGGCTTTGGAGATCGCAGCCTCTGCACCGCGCGCTCACTGCCGTTCCGCGCTGCCATCATCGTAGCGCAGGTTTCCAAACCTGCTAACGGGCCGAAGGCCCGCCCTGAAGCAGACTTGGAAGTCTGCGCTACAAGTCTGCGCTACGACCGGGGCTGCGCGTAACCTCGGTTATGAAAAGAGGTGCTTCGCTAGTTTGAGTGGCTGTTTTTCTCACGCAGAGGCGCGGAGACGCGGAGAAATTCGGGGTGCCTCTCGGCGCCTTCGCGTCGCTGCGTGAGTTTATCCGTTGGGGGGCAGACATCGAAACGAGCGGGGAACCTGAAAAGAAATTCCCCTGCTGACGGAGTCCGTCCCTGTTGACGGAGACTGCTGACGGAGACTGTCCCCCGTTCCTTCCATTCACCGTCCCTTCCATTTACTATCCCTTCCTTTCACTCTTCCATTCCCGCTTCCCTTCACTTCCCTTCCGTTCCGTTTCCTTCCCTTCAAATCATGGCCGTGGTTTGATTTGAGACGGTCCATTGCCTTCGCCGCGCGGCGCCGCGTCCTCGTTGGCCAGCATCCAGCCGAGCAAGCCCTGCGCGATGCCGTGGCAGGCGGGCTGGTCGCGCGTGCCGGTCATCCGCAAGCCCTTCAACAACGGCGCGACCTGCGCGGGCATGTCGCCCGTCCACCAATGCCGCCAGCAACGCTCCAGCCGGGCCGCGTCCGCCCCGTCGCACGCGGCGAGCAACGGCAAAAACCCGTCGCATACGAGATTGTCCAGCCGCGTGCCGCCGATGGCGCCGCCGCAAATTCTCCCCACGGCGGCGCGCAGCCTTCGCGCCCCGTTGGCCCGCCTCCAGTCGCGCGTGGAGGGTTCGTCGGCGCGCGTAAGGGAGCGCGGGCGCGGCGGGCGGCCCGCTTCGCCCGGAGCCGGCCCGCGTTGTCCGTGAATATCGCTGGCGGATTCCGGGCGAAGCGAGAAGCCCGCCGCGCCCGCGCTTCCTTGGCTGGCGAACACATGGGCGAGGCGGGCGGGCCAGTCCTGGCTCGCGGCGACCCATCGCGCATACTGGCGCAGCCGCGCGCGCGGGTGATTCGCCGGGCGCGCCCCCTGCTGGCTCCACGCGCCGCGCGCGGAGATTTCCTCGAAAACCGCATCGGCGAAACCCTCGCCCGCGCTGCCGCCATCGCAAGCGGTGGACGCCGGTTGGCAACCTATTGGGTTGCCAGCCGGCATGGAGGGGACGCTGGTGATGGCTTGGGCGGCGGTGGCGCCGCCGGTGTTTTTCCGCCAGACGGCGAGCGGCCACCCGGTCGCCACGGCGAGCATCGGGGCGCGGTTGGCGCGGTAGCCGAGGATTTCCAGCGCCGCGTGGTGGCACGCCTCCTCCCAGCCGAGCCGCGCCACGCGCACTTTGGCGAAATGCACCTTGCGCGCCCAGCGCTCCGACGCCAGCCGCCCCAGCTCGGCGCGCAGTTCGTCCTCCCTCATCGCGAGCAATTCCTCGCGCGCCCGCGCCATCGGATGCCGCGCCAGCCGCTCCACCGCCGCATCCGCCGCGTATTCCTCCAAGTCGTGCCAGAGCAACGGCAGCAGCGTCGCGACCGGAATCCCGCGTCCGCCCGCGCCCCGCGACACGGCGGGAAGGGCCGCGCGGCCCGGAAACAACACCACGTGCAACACGACGCCGGCATACGCCGGGTCGTCCGCATGGCGGTGCCTTGTCCAGTCCTCCGCGTGCAAATGCACCTCCACGTCGCCGGTCACGGCTTCGCCGCCGATGCGCAGCCGCGCCTGTTTGAAATCCGGCCCGCCCAGCCGGTTCCACCGGCCCGGATGGAGCACCTGCACCGCGCGCCCGTCCGCGACCACGAGACGCGTCGCGTCGAACTCCCCCCGCAGCCAGATTTGCTGGAGCAGGATTTCGGGAAACGAAAAAGGCCCGTAAAGCCCCTGCACCTCGGCCACCGCCCCGGTGGAACATTCGCCGCGCGCCTGATATTCACTGCCATCGTGTTTCATGGTTTTTATTCTGACAACGGGCATAAGATGTTGCCTGCATGGGAAAAACAAGAACGACGGGCACACGCTACCGGAGACGCGCCGCGCCTGTCAACCCACCCCGCGCGCCGCCGCGCGGGACGGGATTATTCTTTCGCAAATAATTCCTTGCCCAGCCTTGAGGAAATCTTCTTAGTTCGCCCCTTTATTTTCCATGAAAGCCACCATCAAAACCCAGGGCCAGCAATTCGCTGTCAGCGAAGGCGACATCCTGATCGTCAACCGCTATCCCAAGACCGAGGCCGGCACCACGGTTGAGATCAACGAAGTGCTCTCCGCCGGCGAAGGCGACGGCTTCCGCGTCGGCACGCCCTTCCTCCAAGGCGCCAGCGTCACGGCCAGAATTCTCGAAAACAAACGCGGCGGAAAAATCACCGTCTTCAAGAAGAAAAAACGCAAAGGCATGACGCGCAAACAAGGCCACCGCCAGGAGCTTTCCGTCATCAAAATCGAATCCATCAAAGCATAAGGAGCAACCGTCATGGCGCACAAAAAAGGACAGGGAACATCGAGCAACGGACGCGAGAGCCACTCAAAACGCCTCGGAATCAAGAAATTTGGCGGCCAGTCCGTGATCGCGGGCAACATCCTCGTCCGCCAGCGCGGCACCCGGCTTCATGCCGGCAAGAACGTCGGCACCGGACGCGACTGGACGCTCTTCGCCCTCAAGGACGGCGTCGTCAAGTTCGACAAACCCCACCGCCGGATCGAGATTGTCGAGCCAGCGAAATAACCGCCGCGATTTTCCAACGCAGCCCCGCCGCGGCCCGCCACGGGCTGCGTTTTTTTTGCGCGCAAAAAGAAACCGCCCCTCTTGGGAGCACACGCGTCCCGCGTGTGTTGACCGGCGTCCCGTATGCGCTTGTTTTCACAACCACCGCCAACCGAGGCAACACCCGTAGTGCCTGACCTCGTGTCAGGCCGCGCCACGCGCTATCGGGATGCCGTTTAACATCAAGGCTTAACAAAGTAGAACTAAAGGCTTCCTCCTGCGCGGCCTCCATGCTCAACTCTTCGCGTCGTGAGAATCCTCGTTGTCGAAGATGACGCCAGAATCGCCTCCTTTGTGGTCAAAGGCCTCAAACAGGAAAGCTATGCGGCCGACCATGCGCCGGACGGCGACACGGCGCTCGCGCTGGCCTCGACCACGACTTACGACGCGGCGGTCGTCGATGTGATGCTGCCGGGACTGGACGGGCTGAGCCTCGTGCGTCGGCTGCGCGCGCAAGGCGCGGGGTTGCCGGTGTTGTTTCTGAGCGCGCGTTCGAGCGTGGAAGATCGCGTGAAGGGCTTGCAGGCGGGCGGCGACGATTACCTGACGAAGCCGTTTGCCTTCGCGGAACTGTCGGCCCGGCTGCAAGCGCTCATCCGGCGCGCGACGCGCGTCCCGGAGGCGACGCGGCTGGCGTCCGGCGATGTGGCGATGGACTTGATGACCCGCGCGGTCACGGTCGCGGGCGCGCCGGTGGAGTTGCAGCCGAGGGAGTTCGCGCTGCTGGAATATCTTTTGCGGCATCCGGGGCGACCGGTGACGAAAACGATGATTCTGGAGCATGTCTGGGATTACAGCTTCGATCCGCAGACGAATGTGGTCGATGTGCTCATGCACCGGTTGCGCGCAAAAGTGGACCCGGACAAGTCGCGCATCGAAACCATGCGCGGAGTGGGGTATGTTTTCAAGGCGGCGAAATAAAGTCATTCCAAGGAGAACATCCGCAATGCCCTCTTCGCCCAATCACTCTCGTTCCCCCAATCGTTCTCCCAATCGTTCTCGTTCTCGTTCTCTCAGCCGTTTTTTTCAAAACATTCCCGTTCCCCAGAAAAAAAAAGAGAGAACCGCTGAGAGAACGAGAACGAGAACGAGAACGATTGGAGAAACGAGAACGATTGGGCGAACGGGACCGAGACCGATTGGGAAAGCGACGGAGGAGAATACCCAATGAACGCCGGCGGTTTCTCCCGCTGGCGCCGTTCCCTCGCGGTGCGCCTCAGCGTATGGTTCGCGCTGCTGTTCGCGGTCGGGTTCACGACGATCTTCGGAGGGCTGTATTGGCTGCTCGGGCAGCAACTTGAAGCCCGCGAACACGAGGCGCTGCGGATGCGTTTGCAGCAATACGCCGACATTTACGAAGCACGCGGACTGCGCGGTTTGCAGGAACGCGTGTATGAAGACAGCCACACGCCGCACGTGCGCTCGCTCTTCATCCGGCTGCTCGGCTCGCTCGGCGTGGTATGGGTCAATGTGCCGCAAGGCTGGATCGAGCAGGACGCGCAACGCATCCAAGTGCCCGACGGCTGGGGCGGCTGGCAGGAACGGCAAGTCTTCACCTGGCGCGTGCCGCTGGACGAACAGGAAGACCTCGCCGTGCTCTCCACCGTGCTGCACAACGGCCTGCTGCTCCAAGTGGCGCGCAGCACGGACAACCGCACCGCGCTGCTGGAACCGCTGCGGCGCACCTTCATCCGGGTCGGCGCGGCGGTGGTGCTGGTGGGCTTCGCGGTCGGCATGCTCGCGGCGCGGCGCGCCACGCGACCGATCCAGAACGTCGCCGACGCCGCGCGGCGCATCGTGAGCACCGGCGCGCTCGATGTGCGCGTGCCGCAACCGCGAAGCGACGACGAACTGGCGGAGCTGGTGCGCTGTTTCAACGCCATGCTGGGAAAAAACGCCGGGCTGCTGCGCGCGATGCGCGAGGCGCTGGACAATGTCGCGCACGACCTGCGCACGCCTCTCACCAGCATGCGCGGCTCGGCGGAGCTGGCGCTGGCGCGCGGCGACGCCACCGCGATGCGCGACGCGCTGGCCGACACCGTGGAGCGGGCCGACGAGGTGCTGCGCCTGCTGCGCGCGCTGATGGAGATTTCCGAGGCGGAGGCGGGCATGTTGAAACTCGACCGCGAGCCGTGCGACCTCGG
>JAIRTK010000460.1 GCA_031254955.1 Opitutaceae bacterium | reverse complement strand
ACGAGGTGCAGTGCTTTGGCTTGGTGGGCGGTGTTGGAGAGTTTTTTCGTGCCGAAGGGGTCGCCGCGTCCGTCCATGAATAGCGTGAGTTGCGGGATGGCGGGCGAGTCGCCGAGGTTGGCGACGAGTGTGCGTTCGTCGCTGCCGCGTCCCGCGCCGGAGGAGGCGAGGCTGGCGTGGCGGCCAATCCATGAGATGGCGAGGTGCTCCGGCGCGCCGCCCCAGCGTTGCGCGATGGTGCGCGGGATGTGCGTGGCGAGCGTTTCCGTCCAGGCGCGCGGTGGTGGAATCGAGACGGCTTGGCGGAGGGTGACGAGGTTGTCATGGCGGGTGCCGATCCAGCCGGCGTTTTCGAGCGCGGGGGGGGCGCGCAGCCAGCCGGCGGTCCAGGTGTGCGCCTCGAAATAGCCGTGTCCGTAAAGGTAGTCGTAACTGCGGGCGTTGGCGCAGGCGAGGCGGTCGCCGGTGGGCCACCAGTTGGCGGCAGCGTCCGTCCAGAGGTAGCGGATGCCTTGCATCGCTTTTGCGCGTGTCGCCGGCAGCGCGGCAAATTTTGCGATGATGCCGAGCGCGTCGAGGTCGGTGCCGTAGTAGGTGGGGGCGCCGTATTCGGAGATGCCGTTTTGCGCGGTGAAGCGCAGCCAGTCGTCGAGGTGTTCGCGTCCGGCGCGGGCGGTTTCGGGGCGGTCGAGGAGTTCGCCGAGGAGGATCCGGGCGCAGGTGTTTTTGAGCCAGATGTTGGTGTAGGTGATCGGCACTTTGTGGTTTTCCAGGCCGGTGATCGCGTCGGTCATCATCCGGCGCAGGAGGTCGCGCGCGCGGGGTGTGAGGCGTGTGGCGTGCAGTTTGTGAATGAGGATCATCAACTGCGAGGCGAACTCGACGCCGTTGCGGTCGAGCACGCGGTCATGGTCGCTGCGCCAGCGGAAATTGCCAAGGGTTTCGCTTGTCCGGTCGGTGTCCTGCAGCGTGCGCGCGAATGCGAGCGCGCGTTCCACGAGGTCGGGCCGCCAGTTCACGCCGGATGCTTCCAGCGCAAAGCGGAGCACGCCGCGCACGCCGACGGGGTTGTTTTCGACGATCTGCCGCCATTGGGTTTCGAGTTCGGCTGGGGCTTGGCCGGGGTCGCCTTGCCAGTGGGGTTGCGCGGGGATGGCAAGGGCGGGGAGGAGGAGGGGGAGGAGGAGGCGCAGGGCGCGTGGGGCGCGGCGGGGGTTGGGGGGGCTTGGGTTCATGGCGCGGGGGATTCCATCGCGCTCGCCAGGGCGAGCATGCCGAGGCCTTGGGAGAAGGGGGTCACGGCGAAGGGGATGGCGTTGTAGCTGGCGGCGTCGGGCATCACGGGCGTGCCGGCGGAGGCGTGCGTGAGGTCGCCGGTGTCGTTGATCCATGAGCGGGTGCGTTCCAGGGCGCGGGCGGTGTGGTCCGAGAACTCGGCGCCGATGTGGCCGCGCGCGGTCGCGGTGGTGAGCGCGCAGGCAAGGGCGGCGGTGCTCGTCGCCTCCAGGTAGGTGGCGGGCGCGTCCATGACGGTGTGCCACGCGCCGGAGGCGTCTTGCGCGGCGGCGGCGGCGGCGAGGTGCGCGCGCAGGTCGCGGAGGAGGGCGGGGTGCGCGGGGTGCGCGGGGCCGAGGAGCGAGAGGACTTCGTTGGCGGCGATGGCAAACCAGCCGTTGCCGCGGCCCCAGAGCGTGCCGAGGTGCGCGTGTTTGCCGTCGTCGTAGCCGTGGAAGATCAGGCCGGTGGCGGTGTCGCGCAGGAGCCGGTAGTGGTCGGCGAACTGGCGCGCGGCTTCGTCCAGGAGCGCGGTGTCGCCGGTGAGGCGGCCCCATTTCGCGAGGAAAATGCAGCCCATGAAGAGCGTGTCGGCCCAGACTTGACGCGGGTAAACGTTGTCGGTGCAGGAGTGCTCGAAGGCGCCGGCGGGCAGGCGGGGCGCGTCGCGCAGGCACCAGTCGGCGAACGATTGGCAGAGGCGGCCGAGGCGCGCGTCGCGGGTTTGCTCGAAGAGGTGGGCGGCGGTGAGGAGCGGGGCGGTGGTGTTGATGCTTTTGGGCGGGTCGCCGGCGGCGAGGCGGGCGCGCAGCCAGTCGTCGATGAACGCGGCGATGGCCGGGTCGCCGAGCGCGGCGTGGGCGCGGTGCAGCCCGAATAGGGCGACGCCTTGATGCCATTGCCAGGTGGAAAAATTGATGGCGAGGTCGGGGTGCGTGTCGCTCGCGGACGCGCGCGCGATGGTGCGCGCGGCGAGCCGGGCGAGGAGGGTGCGGGTGGCGGAGAGCGTGTGCATGAAAAGCGGTGCGGGGTTCTTGAGGAGAGGCGCTTGGGAGAGCGGGGAACCCCGGACGGCATCAGGACTGCGGCAAAGCAGGCGGGGTGTCACGGGCGGCGTTTTGCAACCGTTGCAAAAGATAACCGCCCCGCTTCCGGGCATCTTTCCCAAGGCGACTCGTTCTCCTATTCGTTCTCTTACTCGTTCTCGTTCTCTCTTCCGTTTTCCGTTCTCTTTTCTCTTTCGTCAGGGAGCGAAACGGGGGAAGGGGCGAAAAACGGGGAATGAAAAATGGGGGGAGGGTGGGGAGAAAGAAGAAAGAGAAAGAGGAAAGAATGCAAAAACACGGAGCGAGGACGATGGGGGGATGGAGTTTGGAGGGCGGCGGGACGCCGCCGCTCCTTGCGCGAGCGTTCTGGGGTGACTCGACTTTGAATTGACCCTCCTCCCTCCGCCTCCCCCCTCTCCTCCCCGCATCCTCGCCACACAGCCACAGCACCTCCTCCCGCCTCCCTCATTCTCCCCTTCCCTCATTCTCCCCTTCCCTCGCCCCCTCGCCTCTCCCTCCCAGCCCTCTCGCCTCCCTGTCACACCGCATCGCAAATGAATGCTTGACGTAAAAAACGTGCAAACCAGTCTTTCCCAAGCTTCGCACTTTGCAAACAGAGGCCTGTTCGCAATAAAATATTCAACCCACCCTCGATCATGGAAGAATCCAACACCCCTCCGCCCACCCCTCCGCCCGCGCCGGCAACTCCAGTGGAAACCTCCACCGAAGACAAGACGGTCGCCATCCTCAGCTATCTGACAATCTTTGGCTTCATCGTCGCGGTCGTGCTGCACAGTAACAAAAAGACCAAGCTCGGCGCGTTTCATCTGCGTCAGATGCTCGGACTGATCATCGCCTCCTTCGCGCTGAGCATTGTGAGCGTTGTGCTGTTCATCGTCGCGCTCATTCCCTTCCTCGGTTGGATCATCAGCATCCTCGGTTGGATTCTCATCGGCGTCGCCGGCACTTTCCTTTTTGTGTGCTGGATCATCGGCTTCATTGTGGCGATCGGCGGCAAGGAAAAACCGTTTCCGCTCATCGGCGCGTTTATCCAGAACAAGCTCGGCGGCGTCTTCAACTGACGCGCCGGCGGCGCCTCCTCACGCTGACAGGACGCGGCGCAGAAGCGCCACGGACGTGGCCAGTTCGTCCACGGTCGCGGTGAGCGGCGGGAGGAGGCGGATGACGTTGTTGCCCGCGGTCGGGACCAGCATCCCGGCCTCGCGCAGCGCGGCGACATAGGGCGCGGGATCGCCGGCGAGTTGCAGGCCGACGAGATAGCCGAGGCCGCGGACTTCGCGGAGCCGCGCGGGAAACTCCGCGACCAGCCCGCGCAGCGCGGCGTGCCACGGGACGCTTTGCGCGGCGACTTTCTCCAGCAGGTTCTCGCGTTCGATGATGTCGAGCGTGGCGAGCGCGGCGGCGCAGGCGAGCGAGCCGCCGCCAAAGGTCGAGCCGTGCGAGCCGGGATGGAAAAGCCCGGCGTGTTTCTCGTCCAGCCACATGGCGCCGATGGGAAAGCCGCCGCCGAGTCCCTTGGCCATGCCGATGGCGTCGGGCCGCACGCCGGCGGCGTGCTCGAAGGCGTAAAACCTGCCGGTGCGGGCGAGGCCGCATTGCACCTCGTCGAGAAGCAGGAGGAGATCATGGCGGTCGCAGAGCGCGCGCAGGCCGCGCAGAAACTCCGGCGTGCAGGGGTTGATCCCGCTTTCGCCCTGGATGGTTTCGACAAAAATGGCGGCGGTCCGGTCGTCGATGAGCGCCTCGAAGCTGGCGAGGTTGTTGAGTTCGCCGAAGACGAAGCCGGGCACGAGCGGACGGAAGCCTTTCTGGATTTTCTCCTGCGGCGTGGCGCTCATGCCGCCAAAGGTGCGGCCATGAAAGGCGTTTTTGGCGCAAATGACTTTGTGGCAGCGGCCTTCCTCTCCGCCGGATTTTTTCATGCCGTGGAGGCGGGAGAGCTTGATGAGGGCTTCGTTGGCCTCGGTGCCGCTGTTGCAGAAAAAAACGCGACCCGGCCCGGCGCGCCCGACGAGGCGACGGGCAAGCTCGCCCTGGCGGGGGTTGCGATAGAGGTTGCTGACATGGACAAGCTCGGCGGCCTGGCGCCGCACGGCGGCGACCCAGTGCGGATGGCCGTGACCGACGGAGGTCACGGCGATGCCCGTGCTGAAATCGAGATAACGCCGGCCCTCGTCGTCCCAGACATGGGCGCCTTCGCCGCGCACGAGCGTGAGCGGGGCGCGTCCGTAGTTTTTCAAGACATAGGCGTCGTAGAGTTCGGCGGTGGACATGGGAAAATGCGGAATGCGGATTGTAGAATGCGGAATGGGAACAAGGGACGCGGTGCGGAAAAGTGGCGGACGATTTCAGACTTTCACGATTTCGACCATGCGCGCTTTCCGCGTCGCATGGTCAATCCAGTAGGAAAACAAATACCCTTCCAGCAATAAATTTCCCACTGCGCGCCCCGTGGCGTCCGGCAGGCGGTAATCGCCGGGCATCGTGGTCGCGGTCATGAGACCGGAACCTCATCCCGCGCCGCGCCATCGTCAAGCAATCCGCCTCCCTCCGCCCCCTCCGCCGGGCACACTTCAAACCGCGTCCCCGCTTTCTTTCCTCTTCCTCTTTATTCTTTCTCTTTCTTCTTTTCCCTCCGTGCGGTGCCGCTGGTGGAGAAAGATAAAGGGAACTGTTAGAAATGCGTTTTTAACCGTGAATGGATACAAATGGACGCGGACGGACATGAATGGACGCGAATGGACATGAATGGAGAAAGAGGGATCAAGCCAAATCCGGCTCGACGCAAGGCCAGGCACTGCGCAGCTACGCAGCGCGTAACCTCGGTTTGGGTAATACCAATGCCGAACGACATTCGCTTTTCTGGACGCACCGCACCACACACCACATAAACATCGCGCTGGCGGAAAAGCTGGTTGACCGCCCCGCCAGCCTCGCCCGCGCGAAACCCGGCGTCCGCCCGCGCGTCATTATTGCGAAACCGTTTCCTTGATGAAACCCGCTCCGCGCCCCGCCCTCCTCCTCAACCGCCGCATCCGTCACGCCACGCTTGCCACGCTCGCGCTCGCCGCGCTGGCCACCCTCGTCAGCGACACCGGCTGCGCCGCCGTAACCAACGCCAACAACACCCCCGACCTCGCCACCCCTGCCAGCGCCACCCCTGCCAGCGCCATCCCCGCCACCGCCATCGCCTCCAGCGCCACCGACCGCCAGCGGCATCGCCAACCGGAGCGTCCGCGCGCGCCCGGACGCGACGCTGTGCGGGCGCGACCCGTGCCGGCGTGGGTGACGCCGCTGCCCGGCAACGCGGCGGCAAGCGGCCTTGAGCGCCATACCTTCGACAGCGCCGCCGCCGGCGAAAAAGTCAGTTATCTCATCTGTCTGCCGCCCGGCTACCGCGAAAAATCCGCCGCCACCGCGCGCTACCCCGTCCTCTACTGGCTGCACGGTCTCGGCGGCTCGCAGTGGGGCGCGCCCGGCTTTTGCGAGCGCCTCCGCGCCGCCATTGCCGCCGGCAAGGCGCCGTCCATGCTCGTCGTTTTTGTCAACGGCATGGTGGACAGTTTTTATTGCGACGCCGCCGCGGCGCGCCGCCCCGTCGAGACCGTCATCATCCACGAACTCATCCCGCACATTGACGCCACGTGGCGCACCATCGCCGCCCGCGAGGGCCGCGCCATCGAGGGCTTTTCGATGGGCGGCTTCGGCGCCGCGCACCTCGGCTTCAAGCACCCCGGACTCTTCGGCGCCGTCTCGATGATTGACGCCGCGCTCATTGACGCCGCCACTCTCGAAAACCGCCACACCGCGATTTTCCAGCACGTCTTCGGCGGCGATGCCGACCGCTTCCGCGCCGCGCACCCGCTCGCGCTCGCCGAGAAAAACGCCGCGCAAATCCGCGATCGTATCCGCATCCGCCAAGTCTGCGGCCCGCTCGTCCGCCCCAACCGCGCGCTGCACGAAAAACTCGCCGCGCTCGGCATCGCGCACGAGTTCCGCGTCCTCGCCGGCGCGCCCCACAACCAGCAGGTTTTCTACGAGCGCCTCGGCGACGACAACTGGCTCTTCTACCAGCGTGCCTTCGCCGCCACCGCGCCGTCAGCGACATCATTG
>JAIRTK010000427.1 GCA_031254955.1 Opitutaceae bacterium | reverse complement strand
TTGGGGATGACGGTGCCGGGGCCGAAGATGGCGCTGGCGCCGTTTTTTAGGAGGTAGTCGTAGTCTTGGGCGGGGATCACGCCGCCGCAGATGACCAGGATGTCTTCGCGGTTTCGTTGTTTCAGCTCGGCCACCAGTTGGGGGAGGAGGGTTTTGTGGCCGGCGGCGAGGCTGCTCATCGCCACCACGTGGACGTCGTTTTCGGCGGCTTGGCGGGCGGCTTCCTCGGGGGTCTGGAAGAGGGCGCCGATGTCCACGTCGAAGCCGAGGTCGGCCATCGCGGTGGCGACTACTTTCGCGCCGCGGTCGTGGCCGTCCTGGCCGAGTTTGGCGATGAGGATGCGGGGGCGGCGGCCTTCGCGTTCTTCGAATTTTTTGACGAGGGTGTGGACTTCGTTGATGTCCGTGTTGTCTCCGTAGGCCATGCGATAGACTCCTGTGATGCTGCGGATGGTGGCTTGGTAGCGGCCGAATCGGCTTTCGAGGGCGTCGCTGATTTCGCCGAGGGTGGCGCGGGCTTGCGCGGCGGCGATGGCGAGTTCGAGGAGGTTGCCGGCGCCGGTGGCGGCGCATTGGGTGAGGGCGGCGAGGGCGGTCTGGACTTTGGCGGCGTCGCGGGTGGCGCGGAGTTCCTTGAGGCGTTTGATTTGGGCTTCGCGGACGGCGGTGTTGTCCACTTCGAGGATTTCGAGCGGGTCTTCTTTTTCGAGGCGGTATTTGTTGAGGCCGGTGATGGTTTCTTTGCCGGAGTCGATTTTGGCTTGGCGGCGGGCGGCGGCTTCTTCGATGCGGAGTTTGGGGAGGCCGGCTTCGATGGCTTTGGTCATGCCGCCGAGTTTTTCGACTTCTTCAATGTGGGCCCAGGCTTTTTCGGTGAGTTCGCGGGTGAGGGTTTCGACGTAGTAGGAGCCGGCGAAGGGGTCAACGACGTTGCAGATGCCGGTTTCGTTTTGGAGGTAGAGTTGGGTGTTGCGGGCGATGCGGGCGGAGAAGTCGGTGGGGAGGGCGATGGCTTCGTCGAGGGCGTTGGTGTGGAGGGATTGGGTGTGGCCGAGGGTGGAGGCGAGGGCTTCGAGGCAGGTGCGGGCGACGTTGTTGAAGGGGTCTTGTTCGGTGAGCGACCAGCCGGAGGTCTGGCAGTGGGTGCGGAGGGCGCGGGATTTGGGGTTTTTGGGGTTGTATTGCGAGACGATGCGGTCCCAGAGGGTGCGGGCGGCGCGCATTTTGGCGATTTCCATGAAGAAGTTTTTGCCGATGGCCCAGAAGAAGGAGAGGCGGGGGGCGAAGGCGTCGATGTCGAGGCCGGCTTTCACGCCGGTGCGGATGTAGTCGAGGCCGTCGGCGAGGGTGTAGGCGAGTTCGAGGTCGGCGGTGGCGCCGGCTTCTTGCATGTGGTAGCCGGAGATGGAGATGGAGTTGAATTTGGGCATTTTTTGCGAGGTGAACTCGAAGATGTCGGCGATGATTTTCATCGAGGGCGCGGGGGGGTAGATGTAGGTGTTGCGCACCATGAATTCTTTGAGGATGTCGTTTTGGATGGTGCCGGAGAGTTGTCCGAGTTTCACGCCTTGTTCGAGGGCGGCGCAGATGTAAAAGGCCATGATGGGGAGGACGGCGCCGTTCATGGTCATGGAGACGGAGACTTTGTCGAGGGGGATGCCGGAGAAGAGGGTTTGCATGTCGAGGATGGAATCGACCGCGACGCCGGCTTTGCCAACGTCGCCGACGACGCGGGGGTGGTCGGAGTCGTAGCCGCGGTGGGTGGCGAGGTCGAAGGCGACGGAGAGGCCTTGCTGGCCGGCGGCGATGTTGCGGCGGTAGAAGGCGTTGGATTCTTCGGCGGTGGAGAAGCCGGCGTATTGGCGCACGGTCCAGGGTTTGGCGACATACATGGTGGTGTAGGGGCCGCGGGTGAAGGGGGCGAGGCCGGGCATGGTGTCGAGGGTGGCGCAGCCGGCGAGGTCGGCGGCGGTGTAGTTGGCTTTGACGGGGATTTGTTCGTCGGTGAGTTCGACGGTGTCGGCGGCGGGTTTGTCGCTGGCGGGAAACGTGAATGTGTCGTAGGCGAGTTGGGTGAAGTCGGGTGTGGTGGTGCTCATTTTTGGACGTGGTTTGGTTTTTTGGATGGGTCTTAGGGGACTTGGCGGGCCGGGGGGCCGGATGGGTCGGAGCTTGTGGTGGTGGTGGTTTAGAGGGCGCCGAGTTGTTTGAGGAGGTTTTCCAGCATGCCGCGGTTGTTGGCGCGGATGTGGATGAAGTCGTCGAAGCCGGCTTTTTGGTAGGTGGTTTTCAGGGTTTCGTCGGCGGGGGCGCCGGCGAGGATGACTTTGAGGGTGGGTTTGGCGGTTTTCACGGTTTTGGCGAAGGCGGGGGCGAGCGTCGGGTAGGTGTCGTCGGTGGAGGCGAGCACGGCGATGGGGGCGCCGGAGGCGATGGCGGCTTGGGCGGCGGCTTCGGCGGTGTCGAAGGTTTCGTCGGCGATCATCTCGAAGCCGCCGGTGGCGAAGAAGCCGGCGGTGAAGTCGGCGCGGGCTTTGTGTTGGAGCACGGGGCCCATTTTCGCGACAAAGACTCGGGGGCGGGCGCCGTGGTTCGCGGCGTAGGTGTCGGAGGCGGCGCGGAGGGTTTCGTAGCTTTCGGAGGCGCGGCGCGGGGCGATGGGCGTCACGGGGGCGTCCGGTTGGGCGCCGGAGTGGATGGCGGCGAAGAGCTGGCCGATGGTGGCGCCTTGCGCGGCGGCGTGGATGGCGGCGTCGAGTTCTTTCTCGGCGTGGTGGGTTTTTTCGAGGATGAAGTTGGTGAATTTCAGGCGCAGGGTCATCGTGGCGGGGCGGCGGGTTTTGATGGCTTGGGCGCGGGTGGCGGCAAATTCCGGCGTGGTGGCGGGGCGCGCGGGCGGGGTTTTTTCCTTGAGGTTGGGGAAGAGGTTGGTGCCGATGAGGCCGATGCGGCGTTTGTCCAGTCCGTCGGTTTTGTTTTTTGCGGTTCCGGAGACTTGGGTTTGCGGGAGGCCGGTTTTGAGCGCGGCGAGGAGGCCGCCTTGTTTTTCGACTTCTTGGAAGAGTGTCCAGGCTTTGCGGGCGAGTTCGTCGGTGAGTTTTTCGATGTAGAAGGAGCCGCCGGCGGGGTCGTTGGGGGCGGTGAAGTGAAATTCTTCGGCGAGGAGGGTGTGGATGTTGCGCGAGATGCGGCGCGAGAAGTCGTCGGGCGCGCCCATGACTTCGTCGTAGGGGGCGATGTGGAGGCTGTTGACGCCGCCGAGGACGGCGGAGAGGGCTTCGGTGGTGGTGCGCAGCATGTTGACGTTGATGTCGAGCACGGTTTTGTTCCAGCGGGCGGTGCGGGCGTGGAGTTTGGCCGGGGTTTGTCCGGGTTCGAGGCCGAAGGCCGTCGCGGCGCGGGTCCAGAGCAGGCGGAAGGCGCGGAGTTTCGCGATTTCCATAAAGAATTGCGGGCCGATGGCGAAGGTGAAGCGGAGGCGCGAGGCGATCTGGGCGGGGGCGAGGCCGCGCCGGACGAGGGCGCGCAGGTATTCGACGCCGGCGGCGAGCGCGAAGGCGAGTTCCTGCACGGCGTTGCCGCCGCCTTCGAGCCACAGGGACGCGTCCACGCCGATGGTGGCGAGGCCGGGGGCGTTTTTCTCCGCCCAGGTCGTCCAGACGGCCAGGTCGTCGTAGAGGGCGTCGATGCCGGCGGGGAGCGCGCCGCGGGCGGCGAGTTCGCCGAGCGGGTCGGCGGTCAGGGAGCCGTTGATTTTCCCGAGGTCGATGCCGCGTTTTTTGGCCAGGGCGGCGAGGAGGCTGGCGAGGGGGAGCGCGGTCGCGCCGGCGCGGAGGTGCACGGGCACGGCGGTAAGCTCGACCTTGTCGAGGGCGGCGGAAAGGTCGTCCAGATCGGCGATGGACAGGCCTTCGGCCCCGGCATCGGCGGCGGCGGCATCCGGGTCCAGCCCGGCGCGTCCGGCGCGGTCGAGCGAGAGGGCGACGCTGTTCTGGCCGCGTTGGAGATCGGAGAGGAGGGCGGCGTTAAATCCGGCGGGCGCGGCGAGGGCGATTTCCTGGGCGAAATCCCACAGGGCCTCATGATACCCTTTCCGGCTGGTGCCGCGCAGGAACGGCGCGGCGCCCGGCGCGCTGTCGAGATCGGGCAGCCCGGCGGTGTCGGCGCGCGTGTAAACCGGTTGCAGCGCAATGCCTTCGGCGGTGCGCGTGACCAGCTTTTTTTCAAACGGGACGCCCTTCAGCTCGGCCTCGACGACCTTGCGCCAGTTTGCATGGGCGGCGCGCGCGGCATCGGGGGATGCGTGGGGGACGGATTGGGTATCGGTGGTGCTCATAGAGATATGGACTTTGGACATGGTCAGAGTTGCGAAAATCCGCGAGGTTATCCATCTTTTAACGCTTTCACTTCGCAAATTTTGTCAAAGAAGGCCTACCCTTCGCCAAATGATGCGGAGTGGGGCAAGTAAATTTGCTCATAATCTTTTCCCTTGCGAATTACCCCTCCTTAATGGCTAGTGTTCCCTTCTACTCAAATCATGATTACCAAAATCGACCATCTGGGCATCGCCGTCCACTCGCTTGACGAGACAGTAAGCTATTACGAAAAGGCCCTTGGCCTGAAGTGCGAGCACCGCGAGGAAGTTCCCTCCCAGAAAGTGCGCACCGCCTTCTTCACCGTGGGGCAGACGCACATCGAACTTCTCGAACCCACCTCGCCCGACAGCCCCATCGCCAAATTCCTGGAGAAAAATCCCAAAGGCGGCATCCATCACGTCGCCCTCGGCACCGACGACATCACGGCCCAGCTCGCCACCGCCAAAAACGCCGGAGTGGCCCTGATTAACGAGACGCCCGTCGATGGCGCGCACGAGATGCAAGTGGCCTTCCTCCACCCCAAATCGACCTACGGCGTCCTCACCGAACTCTGCGCCAAGAAACCCTGACCCACCCGCCGGCCCGGCCACCCGCCGCGCCCGGCCCGCCCGGCCCGCAACGACATCGCCGCACCCTCCAATCCAGCACCGCACCCTCCATTCCAACCGCTCCCTCCACTCCCAACCACAACTCCTTTCAACCATGCCCATATCGCCCGCACTCCTCAAACAACTCGAAGAAAAGCGTAAACTCGCGCTCCTCGCCGGCGGCACCGAAAAACTCGCCGCCCGCAAGAAAAAAGGCCAGCTCAACGCCCGAGAACGCCTCGAAGCCCTCTTCGACCACGGCCAATACATGGAATTCGGCATGCACGTGCAGCACGACTGCCACGAATTTGGCATGGACGGAAAATCCATGCCCGGCGACGGCGTCATCACCGCCATCGGCTACGTGGACGGACGCCCCGTGGCCGCCTTCGCGCAAGACTTCACCGTCGGCGGCGGCGCCCTCGGCAAGATGCACGCCCGCAAAATCTGCGACCTCCTCGACTACGCCCAACAGTCCGGCATGCCCGTCATCGGCATCAACGACTCCGGCGGCGCCCGCATCCAAGAAGGCGACGACTCCCTCTCCGGCTACGGCCAAGTCTTCTTCCGCAACGTCCTGCTCTCCGGCGTCGTCCCGCAAATCTCCATCATCGCCGGCCCCTGCGCCGGCGGCGCCGCCTACTCGCCCGCCCTGACCGACTTCATCATCATGACCAAGGAAAACGCCCAGATGTTCATCTGCGGCCCCAACGTCATCAAAGCCGCCACCGGCCAGACCGTGACCATGGACGAAATCGGCTCCGCCACCGCCCACGCCTCCATCAGCGGCAACATCCACTTCGTCGCCGACAACTCCAAGCACGCCTTCGAAATCACGAAAAAACTCTTCTCCTACCTCCCCTCCAACAACGTCATGGACCCCCCGCACCACGCGGTCGCCACCCTTGACCTCTCGGCGGACCCGGAGATGAACAACATCGTCCCCGCCGACCCGAAAAACGCCTTCGACGTGCACCAAGTCATCGCCCGCCTCGTGGACAACGCCGACTTCCTCGAAGTCCAGCGCGACTTTGCCAAAAACATCGTCATCGGCTACGGCCGCATCCAAGGCATCATCGTCGGCATCATCGCCAACCAACCCGCCTTCAAAGCCGGCTGCCTCGACATCGACGCCTCCGACAAAGCCGCCCGCTTCATCCGCTTCTCCAACATCTTCAACATCCCCATCATCAACCTCGTTGACATCCCCGGCTTCATGCCCGGCGTCCAACAAGAACGCGGCGGCATCATCCGCCACGGCGCGAAAATGCTCTTCGCCTACGCCGCCGCCACCGTGCCCAAAATCACCGTCATCATGCGCAAAGCCTACGGCGGCTCCTACCTCGCCATGTGCTCCCGCGACATGGGCGCCGACATGGTCTTCGCCTGGCCCACCGCCGAAATCGCCGTCATGGGCGCCGAAGGCGCGGTCGCCGTCCTCTTCAAAAAAGAAATCGAAGCCGCCCCCAACCCCGCCGCCAAAGCCAAAGAACTCGCCGAAGAATACCGCGCCAAATTCGCCTCCCCCTACGAAGCCGCGAGCAAAGCCATGATCACCGACGTTATCGAACCCTCCGAAACCCGCGCCAAACTCGCCATGGCCCTCCGCGCCACCCTCAGCAAACGCGAAACCCGCCCGCCCAAAAAACACGGCAACATCCCGCTCTGAAAAAAACAACCCGCGAACCACCCATTACGAAATCGCCCCTTGCGATTAAAAAACAGCCGCCACCGAAAAAGGAAAACGGAACCTCCCCGCCGCAAAACACCCATGACCGCTGAACTCCCGCCAAAAAAACCGCTCGCCAACGACCACCCAAACCCTGAAATCATGGCCGCCATCGCCGCCACGATCTCCTGCGTTTTCGGCCCTGGCGCCCGAGTCAAATCCGTGCTCCCCGTCCCCGGCATCCATATCTTCCAGCAGATATGGGCGCTGGAAGGACGACGGCAAATCTACACCTCCCATCACTCCTTCCGCTAGCCCCCCCGTTTTCCCGACCCAAGCAAACTCCAACCAGCCACTAACTCAAAGTTTAGCCAAAACCGAACCAACATTATGAAGAAACTGCGCGTCACCGTTGAAGGTAAAGCCTATGAAGTTCTCGTCGAAATGCTCGACGAAGGCACCCCCGCCCCCGCGGCACCCGCCGCCCCCGCCGAGCGCGGCGCCCCCGCCGCCGCAGCCGCCACCCCACCCCCCCCCGCCCCTGCGGCCCCCGCGACGCCCAAGCCCGCCGCTCCCGCCGGAGCCGGTGACATCGTCAGCCCGCTGGCCGGCAAAGTCGTCTCCATCGACGTAAAAGTCGGCGACACCGTGGCCGAAGGCGGCCAAGTCGCGACCATCGAAGCCATGAAAATGAACACCTACATCTACGCCTCGTCCGCCGGCAAAGTCCTCTCCATCCACGCCAACATCGGCGACGGCGTCGAAGAAGGCGCCCTCCTGGTCAAAATCGGCTAAGTCCGCCTCCTTCCGCGCCCTCCGCCTCTCCCTCCCCCGCCCGGCTTCGCCCCGCCGAAGCCGGGCCTTTTTGCGCCCTGAATTTCACTCGCCCCCGAGAGTTATAATGACGCCACCACACAAAACTGGCGCGAAAGCGCCGGTAGGGAGGCCTCTCCGAGGCCTCCGCGAAAACGCCTCGATTCCCCTATAAAAAAAGCCCCGCCTTCGCCCCCCGCCGCCGCCCCTCCCCCTTCCCCCCTCGCTCTTCCCTCCCCCCCACAC
>JAIRTK010000412.1 GCA_031254955.1 Opitutaceae bacterium | reverse complement strand
TAAACTTTCCACTTCAACTGGCGGCGCGGGCGTCTCCGGCGAAGGCGGCGAGTTTTTCGGCCATTTGACGGATGGTTTTGCCTCCGGCGGCGGCGCGCGCGGCGGCGAGTTGCGCTTCTATCAATCGGGTGGGGACGGGCGGAAGCGCGGACGGCATCGGACCGGTCGTTTCGAGGGAGGTCCGGGGCAAAAGCAGACCCGTCCGGGGCGTGACGATTTCGGCGGTGCCTCCGGTGTCGGTGGCGGCAACATACGCGCCGCATGCCATCGCCTCCACCACGGTCAGCGCAAAAGGCTCGTCCCACTGGCTGGTGAACAGCAGCACTCCGACTCGATGATAAAAACGACCGGCAAGCTGGTCGCGCGGAACCGCCCCGAGCAGCTCAACTCTGGAAGCCAGGACCGGATTCGCGGCGATTTTTCTTCGCATGTCGCATCCGTGGGCCGTGCGCATGTCCCCCGCGAGCAGGAAGCGCAAATCCGGTTGCCCGGCGGCGGCGCGGGCAAACAGATCCAGCGCCTGGGCAACACCCTTTTCGGGCTGGATGCGTCCGCAAAATCCCCAAGTCCGCCAGCGATCGGCGCCCATCGGAGCAAAAGGAAACAGGTCCGGGACAATGCCATTGGGAATGACCTCGGCTTCTTCGAGTCGCGGGAAAGCCGGGGCGTTTTTCTTCAGGACAAAATCGCTGACAAAGGCGGCGCGCCGGATGCACGCCAAATCGGACGGCGCGGGTTTCCGCGTTCCGTAAAGCCGGCGGACACGGGCCGCGCCCAGCATGATGAGCGGGGAAAAGGAAACCCGGTTCGCGGCGGCGGCCTGCCAGAGTTTGTCACAATCGGGATACTCGGCCGGCCAGTAATCGGAGATCCACGCGACCGGATTGCGGGCGGCGGCAATCGCCGGTACCCATTGAAGCGTGGAGAGCCGGCGCGGGTTGAAGAGGAGGGTCGCATCGGCTGCTGCGGCTTCGCGCTGAAGGATTTCGGCGGCGCGCGTGTGGTACTCCAGATGACGCGCGGCGGACAGCAAGGCGTGATGGTGCGTCCAGCCGCGCGGGAAATATCCCGTCAGGCCGGCGGTCACGCGCGGCGGATACGGTCCGGGGCGCGGGCGTCCGGTCGTGGCGCAGTGACAGCGAATTTGCCATCCGCAGTCGCGCTCCAGCGCATCCATGCACTCCGAGGCGACCATCTCATAACCGCCAACGCAATCGGGGGCATGGAGGTTTGAAATAACGAGGGCGCGGCACATGGAACAAGATGGATGTCGGGTGAGCAAGAAGCATGGCGCCGTTCCCGTGCGTGGCAACACGGCATGACGCCCGCCATGCAAGCCGTGGCTGCGGCACGAGCATCCCAAGGGCGCCCGTCGTGCCTGGAGACGCGCAGCGTCGCTGCTCAAAAGCAAACGCCGGCTGGAGCGCAACCGTCTCAAGGGCACGCCGGGCGACGCGCTCAACGTCGTGTTCCCGGCGGTGGCGGCGTTGAACTTCCAGAAACTCCTCGACTTTTTTGCGCCTCTTCGCCCGACGCCCGGCTCCTGCTCTTTCTTCATCCGGCTCCCATGTATTTGCCCGCCGGGTGATAGGCATTTTTTGGCGCGACTAAGGACTTCTCCCTTATTTAAAGGCATTTTCTTTTTAACTGATGTTACGCGCAGCCTCTGCCGTAGCGCAGCCTCGTAACGCAGACTTGTAGCGCAGACTTCCGAGTCTGCTTCAGGGCGGGCCTTCGGCCCGTCAGCAAGTTGGATTCCGAGCGAAGCGAGAAGCCTGACAACCTGCATTACACCGGCAGCGCGTAACCGCAGTGAGTAACTCTACTTTGTTAACAGAGGGTTGTTAACTGAGGTTAAGCGGACGGCTTGCGGGATTGCGTGGCATGGGTGACTCCGCCCATGCCACGCAATCCCACGGGCAAACCGTCCGTGCCACTCGAACCGCTCGTGCCTTACGACCCGCACTGCCTCGCGTTAACCTCGGTTAACAAAGTAGAATTAACCACAGAGGACGCAAAGGACACGAAGAACGCAAAGGGCACATGGAGTGCAAAGGACGACGGAGGACGGAAGCGGAAGGCATGAGGCAGGCTGTATTCTTTGGGCCTTGTCAAGCCACTCGGCAGCGCCGCGCAAGATGGCGAATGGATTGATTTTAGGGTTTATCCTCACGCGAAGACGCAAAGACACAGAGAAAACCCTTTTGATAAAGAGAGCTTTTCTTTGCGTCTCCGCGACTCTGCGTGAGGTCGTTCATGGTTTCATGACATCGGAAAAAACGGGAGGCCAAAAAATTTATCCTAGAAAAACTCCCTCCACACTACGTGGCCTCCATGTCTCCGTGGTTAAAAAGAGAAAACTTTAAAATAAAGAATAAATCCCCAATTAATGATTTATTTTAAGCCAGATTACAGGGTTTTTCAGTATTAACAGGATTAGGTTCTTAGAGCGCCTAACAAAATTACAATAGGGCAGGCCGAAAGACGGTATGAAAAGCGTGGGAAAACGCGAGGATGTAGGGGCTTCGCTTGCGAAGCCCGTCGCGGAAGGACGCCACGGATTTGCTTCCGCCAGTGCGCCGGCGCAGTCGCATGAAACACAAACGCGCGCGACTGCTGTCCGGCAACGGGCTTCGCAAGCAACGGGCTTCGCAAGCGAAGCCCCTACATCCGCCGTCACGCGCCTCCGTGTCCGTTGTGTCTCTCCGCTCAAGCCTTCTTTTGTTAGACGCTCTAAATCATAAAAATCCGTATGAATCTGTATGGATTTGTATGAACTCGTATGAATCCATGCAATCTGCAGGCAGTTTATTGATTTGTTGTATTATTTCGATGCGGCGAGGAGAGCGATGCCGGCGAAGCAGGAGACCAACAGTGCGGCCGGGGCAGGCGCGGCTGCGACCTTTGGCGCGCACTTGGGGTTCTTCCAGATGAACACGCCCCGGCGCGCGGCGATCCTGCGCGCGCGACGCCGCAACGCCAGCGCGGCGCGCCGCCTCGCGCGGGCGTTTGTCACGGCGTTTCCGACGGCGGACGCGTGACGGCGGCCCCTTCCGCCCCTCCCCGGTTTTGGCACAAGCAAAACCATCCTCGCGTCACCACCGCGCCTCCGCCAGGCTCGCCCGATGCAACACCTGCGCTTCGCCGAACTCGGGCTTTCCCCCGAAATCCTCAAAGCCGTTGACAAGATGGGCTTCGAGGAGACCTCGCCCATCCAGACGGCCGCCATCCCGCCCATCCTCGAAGGCCTCGACCTCGTCGGCCAGTCCTCCACCGGCTCGGGCAAGACCGCCGCGTTCGCCATCCCCGCCGTCGAAAAAACCGACCCGAAAAACCGCGCCGTCCAGACACTCGTGCTCTGTCCCACGCGCGAGTTGGCCGTGCAAGTCTCCGAGGAGGTCGCCAAAATCTCGCTCTTCAAGCGCGGCGTGCACGCCGTGCCCATTTTCGGCGGCCAATCCTACGAACGCCAGTTTCGCGCCCTCGCCTCCGGCGTGCAAATCGTCATCGGCACGCCCGGCCGCGTGCTCGACCACATGGAGCGCGGCACGCTCCGCCTCGACTCGCTCAAGCTGCTCGTGCTCGACGAGGCCGACCGCATGCTCGACATGGGCTTCCGCGAGGACATCGAGCGCGTGCTCTCGCAGGCGCCGTCCGGGCGGCAGTTCCTGTTTTTCTCCGCCACGATGCCGCGCGCCATCCAGGAACTCATCCGCCGCTACAGCCGCGACCCGCGATGGGTGAAAATCGAGGCGCAGGCCCAAAACGCCCCGAAGGTGGACCAGGTTTATTTCGAAGTCGAGCGACGCTCGAAACTGGAGGTGCTCACGCGCCTCATCGACATGCACGACTTCAGCTACGGCATCGTTTTCTGCTCCACGAAAATCATGGTCGATGAACTCAACGACCACCTGCAAGCGCGCGGCTACGCGGTCGAACGGCTGCACGGCGACATCTCGCAGGCGCAACGCACGCGCGTGATGGAAAAATTCCGCCGCCGCGCCTTCGAGTTCCTCATCGCCACCGATGTCGCCGCCCGCGGCCTCGACGTGGACGACCTCGAAGTCGTCTTCAACTTCGACCTCCCCAACGACGCCGAGGACTACACGCACCGCATCGGACGCACCGGCCGCGCCGGCAAATCCGGCCGCGCCTTCACCTTCGTCTCCGGCCGCGAACTCTACAAACTCCAGTCGATGGTGCGCTACGGGAAACTCGCCCTCCGCCGCGAGCGCGTCCCCTCGCTCGACCTCGTGGAGGAAGCGCGCGAAAACCAGTTTTTTGAAAAACTCCGCGCCACGCTCGACACCGGCGCCTTCGCAAAACAGGACCGCATCATCGACCGCCTGCTCGAACAAGGCTACACGAGCACCGACATCATCGCCGCGCTCATCCACATCATGCAAGGCGACGGCAAGCCCGCCGTCGCGCCGAAAAAACAAAAACGCGAGCCAGGCGACAATGAACGGCCAGCCGCCGCACCGCCCTCCGCGCCATCTGCCGCACTGTCCGCCGCGCCATCCGGCGCGCCGCCCGCCGCGCGCCCGCGCCCCCAAAGAAACACAAACTTCCGGAGCGAGGAATCGGACGGCGCGGACAGGCCGCCCGTGAAACGCGCCGCGCGCAACCCCTCCGGCGACGCGAAAGCCGCCGCGCCAGCCAACCGCGCCCGCGATCAACACGACCACGCGCAACCCTCCTCCCGCGAGGACACCGCTTGCGATCCCGGCAAGCCAAGCCCCGCCCGCCCCTCGAAACAGAAATACGAACGCCCCGCGCGCACAGGCCGCGAGCCGGGCTTCGCCACGCTGTTTTTCAACGTTGGTCGCAAAGACCTCGTCACGCCGGCGGACATCGTGGGCAAAATTACCGGCGTCACGCGCCTCCCCGCCGGCGTCGTCGGCGCCATCGACATCCACCAGCGTCACACGCTGGTCGATGTGGACGAAGCCGAGGCGGCCTTCATCGTGCAAAAAATGGAAGGCATCCGCGTCAAAGGCACCGTGCTCAAGCCAGCCCTCGCCGACATGTCCTAATACTCTTTCCTAATGAAAATCCCCCTAAGGAAGCCGTTAAGGGTAGGGCGAGGCGTCCCGCCGGGCCGTGTGTACCGCTCGCGGCTCGGCGGGTCGCCTAGCCCTACCTTTATCGGCTTGCATTGTGTGCGTTTAATTAGGAAAGAGTATTAGGTAATGGCGGCGAGAGCTGGCTGGTG
>JAIRTK010000379.1 GCA_031254955.1 Opitutaceae bacterium | reverse complement strand
GCAGCCGCGCCTTGTGGCGCCGTCTGCTTCGGTGCCGTCCGCAAACCGCCGCCGTTCTGCTGCGTTGGCAGTTGCGTGCGTCTTACGTTGCCGTCCGCTTACGTCGCTGTCCGCTTCGGGGTCGGACGTTTCGGCGCGGGCCGCTTCGGTGCCGTCTGCTTCGGTGCGGACTGCGTTTTGGGGGCGGTGGGTTTTGTGGCGGTGGGTTTTGTGGCTGTGGGTGTTGTGGCTGTGGGTTTTGGGGCGGCGGGTTTTGGGGTTTTGGCGGCGGGCTTGCCCGCGGTCTTCGCTTTGCGCAGTTTCAGCGCGGCGGCGATGAAGGCGGCGAAGAGCGGGTGCGGTTTGTCGGGCTTGGACTGGAATTCGGGGTGGAATTGCACGGCGAGGAACCAGGGGTGCTTTTTCACTTCAACGATTTCCACGAGGTTGCGGCGCGGGTTGATGCCGCTGACGGTCATGCCGCCGCGTTGCAACTGGCCGACGTAGGCGTTGTTGACTTCGTAGCGGTGACGGTGGCGTTCGCGGATGCTGCTTTGGCCGTAGGCTTTGGCCGCGAGGGTGCCGGGCGTGAGCGCGCATTCGTAGCTGCCGAGCCGCATGGTCGCGCCTTTGTCGATGATTTTTTTCTGCTCTTCCATCATGTTGATGACGGGGTGGGGGCAGCCGGGGGCAAATTCCGTGCTGTTCGCGTCGCGCAGTTTCAGGACGTTGCGGCTGTATTCGATCACGGCGATTTGCAGGCCGAGGCAGAGGCCGAAATAGGGGATGCCGTGTTCGCGGGCGTGGCGCGCCGCCGCGATTTTGCCTTCGGTGCCGCGGTCCCCGAAGCCGCCGGGCACGAGGATGCCGTCGAGCGGGCGGAGTCTCGCCGGGCCGTCCTTGCCTTCAAGGTCTTCGGCGTCGATGCGGTGGATGTTGACTTTGCAGTTGTTCGCGATGCCGCCGTGCGTGACCGATTCGTAAACGGATTTGTAGGCGTCCTGGAGTTCGATGTATTTGCCGACCACGCCGATGGTGATCTCGTGCGCGGGGCTTTTCACGCGGCGCACGATTTCTTCCCAGATGTTTTTTTCCGGGAGCGGGTTGCTCAGGCCGAACAGTTCGACCACCAGGTCGTCCATGCCTTCTTTTTGCAGCGCGATGGGCAGTTCGTAGATCGAGTCCACGTCGCGGCATTCGATGACGGCTTTCACGGGGACGTTGCAGAAGAGCGAGAGTTTGTCGCGCATGCTTTGTTCGAGCGGGTGGTCGCAGCGGCATACGAGGATGTGCGGCTGGATGCCGATTTCGCGGAGTTTCGCGACGGATTGTTGCGAGGGTTTGGTCTTGAGTTCGCCCGCCGCCTGCAGGTAGGGCACGAGCGTGACGTGCATGAAAATCGCGTCGCGCGGCCCGACTTCGAGCGCGAATTGGCGCAGCGCCTCCAGAAAGGGCAGGCCTTCGATGTCGCCGGTCGTGCCGCCGATTTCGGTGATGAGCACGTCCACGTCCTTGGCCGACTGGTAAATGCGTTCTTTGATTTCGTTGGTCACGTGCGGGATGACTTGCACGGTTTTGCCCAGGTAGGCGCCGCGGCGTTCTTTCTGGATGACCGATTCGTAAACTTGGCCGGAGGTGAGGCTGTTGAGCCGGGAGAGTTTTCCGCTGGTGAAGCGTTCGTAGTGTCCGAGGTCGAGGTCAGTTTCCGCGCCGTCTTCGAGCACGTAAACTTCGCCGTGCTGGAAGGGACTCATGGTGCCGGGATCGACGTTCAGGTAGGGGTCGAATTTCTGGATGCGCACTTTGAGGCCGCGCATCTCAAGCAGCGCGCCGATGGCCGCCGCCGTGAGGCCTTTGCCCAATGAAGAAACAACACCGCCGGTCACAAAAATGTATTTCATTGGGCTGATTGGATATGGTGTCCGGGCAATCCGTTACAAGAAAAAGCTCAAAAAAATGCGCTTGGGCTGGGGAATGCGTGTGGAGTGGGGAAGGCGCGTGGATGGGGAATCGCGCGGATGGGGGAATCGCGCGGATGGGGGAATCGTGTGGATGGGGGCGGAGCGAAGAGTGAAAAGTTGGTTCCGTGGTTAAAAAGCGAAAATCTTTAAATCAGGGCTGCGCCTTGGGGCTTTAATGAATTTATAAGTCGCCAATCATCCTGGCTTCGCTTACACTCGGGTTGTTATGAAAACGATCATTGCCCCCATCGACTTCTCCAAGGCCACCGACTCAGTCATCGACGCCGCCTGCGAGCTGGCCTTGTCCCTGCGCGGACGCATCGTGCTGCTGCATGTTGTCCAGCCCTTTGTCCTCACCAGCGACTACGGGCTGACCATGGAAAACTTCCAGGAATCCATCGCCTCCAGCGAGAAGCACGCCGCGCGCCGTTTGGCGGAACTCAGCGCCGGCATCCGCCGGCGCGTGGACGCCGTGGAGGTCGTGCAGGTCAGCGGCCCCGCCCAGGCGAAAATCCTTGAGCAGGCCGCCCTCCACAAGGCCGACTATATCGTGATGGGTTCGCATGGTCACACCGCCATCTATGACCTGCTCATCGGCAGCACCACGCAGGGCATCCTGCGCAAGGCCGCCTGCCCCGTCGTCATCGTGCCGCGCAAGAAAGGGGCCGCTTCGCGTCCGGTTGAAGTTCAGGGCCTTTCCTGATGATTCTGTCGCCTGGGAAACGCTCCTTGGGCGCGGGAGCGCCGGTCCTCTTGCGTTGGCGACACCATAAACCGAAATGGCTCTAATGAGGCGCAGCCTGATGGGGAGTGCGGGCTTGTCCTTAAACTTAAACTTCAACTTCAAGTTCAACTTCAGGGAGGTGCTAAGAATCCGGTTTTTAACCGCGAAAGGTCGCGAAGGGTCGCGAAATATCAAATCGAGAAAAATGGCATGATGGGATTGGCGCCTTTTCCCTTGGATTAGTCGCAAGACAAAATAACCGGGGAGCGCACGCGTCTCGCGTGTGGGTTTTGGCGTCCCGCCAAAACAGATTGCCCGACGGGACTCCGGGCAAGGCACGCGAGACGCATACGCACCCCAAACGCGACAACATAAACAAAAAAGGCTCCAAGGGAAAATACCCTTGGGGCCTTTCGCGGTTTTTCGCGAATTTCACGGTTTTCGCGGACTTCGCGGTTTTCGCGAATTTTGCGGTTGGTTTGTTTTTTAATTTTTAGAAGCTCCCTTAAACTTAATCTTAATTTGCCGCGAAGCGGCCCCCCGCCGTGCAGAAAGCCAGAAATTAACATGCCCTTGCCGCTCACCAAGCCGTCCGTGTTCACCCACGAAGCCATGTCCACGACCTTTGAGTTTCGCGTGCGCCATGCCGAGCCGGGCTATGCGCGGCAGGCGGCGCAGGCGGCGTTTGCGGAAATCGACCGGCTCGAAACCCTGCTCAGCCGTTTCCACGAAGGCAGCGACATCTGGCGCATCAACCACGCCGCAGCCGGCGAACGCGTGGTCATCAGCGAGGAGTGCCACGCCTGCCTGCTGGAGGCGCTCCGGGTGCACGAACTCACCGGCGGCGCGTTTGACGCCACCCTCGGCGCCGCCGCCGACCTCGTCAAAAGCGCGGGGAAACGCCAAGCCGTCCCGGAGCCGGGCGCCCTTCAAGACCTGCTCGACCGGCGCGCCGCCTCCACCATCGCGCTGTCCCCCGGCGGATTCGTCGTGGAAGTCACGCGGCCCGGCGCCTCGCTCGACCTCGGCGCGATCGGCAAAGGCTTCGCCCTCGATGCCGCCGCCGCCCTGCTCCGCGAGTGGGAAATCGAACACGCGCTCCTCGGCGCGGGCGGCAGCTCCATCCTCGCGATGGGCGCCGAAGCCGGAGCGGACGGAGCGGGCGACGCGCCCGGAGTGGACGACGTGCCCAGAGCGGGCGG
>JAIRTK010000304.1 GCA_031254955.1 Opitutaceae bacterium | reverse complement strand
TTTCCATGCAGGAATTCGCCACGGCAACCGCCAGCGTGCGACAAACGGAAAGGGTTAGAGGCGGCTACTCATACGAATACGAATCAGCCAACAAGGTCGAAAGAGTGTCCCCCGTCCCCCATCTCCATCCTTGAACCCGCGCCGGCTTTGCGCGCACACTCCGTGTTTCACGCCGCCGTCCGCCACGCGCCATGTCACGCACCTTTGCCCGCATCGTTTTCGCGCTCACCGCCGCCTTCTTCGCGGCGTTTTTTCTCTGGCCGATCCTGCAAATCCTGAAAGGCGGCTTCATCGACGCCGACGGTCGGCTCACCTTCGAATACCTGCGCGTCATCCTCGCCAACCCCATCCACCGCGACACGCTGGCCAACTCCTTCCTCATCGCCTGCGCCACCACCGCGCTCTCGCTCGCCATCGCGCTGCCGCTCGCGTTTGTGTCGGACCGCTTTCTGTTTCCCGGCAAAAACCTGCTCGGCTCGCTCGTCCTCATCCCGATGATCCTGCCGCCCTTTGTCGGGGCCATCGGCATCAAGCAGATTTTCGGCCAATACGGCGCGCTCAACGCCCTGCTCATCCGCGCGGGACTTTTCCCGGAAGGCTGGACGTTCGACTGGTTCGCCGCCGCGCCCTTCGCCGGCATCGCCCTCGTGCAGGCGCTCTCGCTCTATCCCATCATCTACCTCAACGCCGTCGCCGCGCTCGCCAACATCGACCCCGCGATGGAGGAGGCCGCGCAAAACCTCGGCTGCACCGGCGCGCGCCGCTTCCTCAAGATCACGCTGCCGCTCATCCAGCCGGGCCTCTTCGCCGGGGGCACGATCGTGTTCATCTGGTCGTTCACCGAACTCGGCGTGCCGCTCGTCTTCGACTACGCGCGCGTCGCCTCGGTGCAGATTTTTTATGGGTTGAAGGACATCGGCGGCAATCCCGCGCCCTACGCGCTCGTCGCCCTCATGCTCGCGTGCACCGTCGCGCTCTACGCGCTGGGCAAGGGCGTCTTCGGGCGCGGCGCGCACGCCATGATGGCCAAGGCCACCAGCGCATCCGGCGGCGCGCGCCCGCTGCCGCCCGCGCGGCGCCGGCTCTGCACCGCGCTCTTCGCCGGCGTGACGCTTCTTGCCATGCTGCCGCACATCGGCGTGCTGCTCGTCGCGTTTTCCAGCGACTGGTATGCGGGTGTGCTGCCCTCGGGCTTCACGCTGGAAAACTTCCGCGTCGCCCTCGGGCATGACCTCACCGTCCCGGCCATCGCCAACAGCCTCAAGTTCGCCGGCCTTTCCACGCTCGTCGACATCGTGCTGGGCGTGGCCATCGCCTGCGTGGTCGTGCGCACCCGCATCGCCGGGCGCCAGGTGCTCGATTTTCTCGCCATGCTGCCGCTCGCCGTGCCCGGCCTCGTGCTCGCGTTCGGCTACCTCGCGATGAGCCAGGAGGGGAAGTTTTTTGCGTTTCTCAATCCGGTCGAAAACCCGACCGTGCTCCTCGTCATCGCCTATTCCGTGCGGCGGCTGCCCTACGTCGTGCGCTCCGCCGCCGCCGGCTTCCAGCAGACCAGCGTCACGCTTGAGGAAGCCGCGCAAAACCTCGGCGCGTCGCCGCTCAAGGCCACTTGCAAGATTACGCTTCCCCTGATCTCGGCCAACCTCATCGCGGGCGGGCTGCTCGCGTTTGCCTTTGCGATGCTTGAGGTGAGCGACTCGCTCATCCTCGCGCAGAAGCAGGCGTGGTATCCCATCACGAAGGCCATCCTCGAACTCTTCCAGCTCCTCGGCGACGGCAAGTTCATCGCCAGCGCGCTCGGTGTGTGGGCGATGGCGTTTCTGGCCGTCATCATCGTGAGCCTCGGCGTGTTGATGGGCAAAAAACTCGGCGCGATTTTCCGCGTGTGACCGGCGCGCGCGACGACGCCATTCAACACGAAAACGCCCCTCTTTTTTCCAACCTCTTCCCTCTTTTTTCCCATCCACGTTCCTCTTTATTTTTCCACTTTCTCCTCCGTGCGGCGCGCTGACGCAGGCGGGACGCTGACGCTGGCGGCGCGTTGATGCTGGCGGGAAAAGAAAGATAAAGCGACAAGCGGATAGAAAAAAAGAGAGGGCGCATGTCCTCTCACTTTGAATGGCATCCGCCGCCGGGCGCGATTCAAAGTGATGTCAGAATCAAAAAGGGAAGAGGAAGGGCGCTCGCGCAAGGAGCGGCGGCGTCCCGCCGCCGGACGAGGCCAAACCTCGCCCATCTATCTGCGTCGGGCCGCGCGAAACCCCCTTTGCGATAGGCCGCGCGAAAGCCTGCGTGCGCAGGGCGCTCGCGTTGCTCGCGTCCGGCGGCGGGACGCCGCCGCTCCTTGCGCGAGCGTCTCGGGGATAACCCGACTTTGAAGCGCCTCCGCCCTCACCTCCGCCCCGGTGCCGGGTTTTTATGTTTTCAACCCGGTTCATTCCACCACCATGCCGGCTTAACAATGCCGCTGCTGTTCCTCGTTTCGCTCGTCTGGGCTTTTTCGTTCGGACTCATCAAAGACCGGCTCGCCGGCCTTGACCCGACCGCGCTCGGCGTCGCCCGCATCGCGCTGTCCGCGGCGGTGTTTCTCCCGGTGCTGCGCCCGCGCAAAATCCCCGGCTTTGCGATTCCCCGATTGATGGCCATCGGCGCGGTCGAATTTGGGATCATGTATCTCGCCTACATGGCGGCGTTCCGCCATCTCGCGGCGCACGAGGTCGCGCTCTTCACGATTTTCACCCCGCTCTACCTCGCGCTGTTCGAGGCCGCCGCCGCGCGGCGGTTTGCGCCCCGCCTCGCCGTGGCCGTGCTGCTTGCCATCGCGGGCGCCGCGGTGGTGCTGACCGCCGCCGAGGGCGACGAGGGTGCCTGCCAACGGGGCTTTTTCACGGCGGGGCCGCTGGCCGGCTTCATGCTCGTGCAGGTGTCGAATGTCGCCTTTGCCGCCGGACAATTCTGGTATCGCCGCCTCCGCGCCGCGTTGCCGCGCGTGGCGGACGCCGATGTCTTCGGCCTGCTCTACCTCGGCGCGCTGGCGGTCACCGTCGCGGCCTCGGTGT
>JAIRTK010000224.1 GCA_031254955.1 Opitutaceae bacterium | reverse complement strand
GGTTCATCGGCCTTTGGCGGCGCGCAGCCATTGGGCGCGGGGGAGTTGCATGATGGTTGCCGGGGCTTGGCCGGCGGAGAGCAGCGCCGACATGGTGCGCATTGCCGAGTCGATGTGCGCGAAGAATTTTTTGTAGGCGCCGCAGAGGTAGTTCAACCCAGGCTCGCCGCGTGGTGTCGTGAGGAAGCGGTGTTTGGGGCATTCGCCGTGGCAGGCAAAGCGCACGGGGCATTCGCGGCAGTATTGCGGGAGCGTGGCGGCTTTGGCTTCGCCAAATGTTTGCTGGCCGGGCGTGTCGATCATCGCGCCCAGCGAGGTGCGCAGGAGGTTGCCTAGTTTGTAGTGCGGGTAGACGTAGTGGTCGCAGGCGTAGACGTCGCCGTTGTGTTCGATGGCGATGGCGCGGCCGCATTTTTCGGAGAATACGCAGATGCCCGCCGGTTCGCCCGCCCAGTTGGCGAGGGCGGCGTCGAATTGTTGCACGAAGATGCGGCCTACGTCGTGGCGCACCCATTCGTCGAAGATGGTGCAGAGGAATTCGCCGTAATCTTTGGGGCGCACGCTCCATTCGGTGACTTGCGAGTCGTAGGCGTCGGCTTCGGGGTGGTCGGGGGGGGGCGAGAGCCAGAGGCCGGAGGCGGCGGCGGCGGTCGCTTCGGCGGAGCGTTCGACGATGGGGATGAATTGGATGTAGCCGGAGCCGGTTTCGCGCAGGAAGCGGTAGACTTCCAGGCCGCGGCGCGCGTTTTTTTGGTGCACGGTGGTGAGGGTGTTGTATTCGACGTGGTGGCGTTTGAGCACGTCCAGGCCGCGCATCACGCGTTCGTAGGTCGGTTTGCGGCCTTTGTCCACGCGGTAGCCGTCGTGGATGTCGCGCGGGCCGTCCAGGCTGATGCCGACCAGGAAGTTGTTTTCCGCCAGAAAGGCGCCCCAGGCGTCGTCGAGCAGGGTGCCGTTGGTCTGGAGGGCGTTGTGGATGACGCGGCCTACGCCGAGGCGTTGTTGCAGGGCCACTGCTTCGCGGAAGAAGTCCAGTCCGGCCAGTGTCGGTTCGCCGCCTTGCCAGGCGAAGTTCACTTCGCGGCCGGGTTGCGAGGCGATGTAGTCGCGCACGTAGGCGAGGAGGACTTCGCGGTTCATGCGTCGTCCGCCTTGGCCTTCGTAGAGGCGCGCTTTTTCGAGGTAGAAGCAGTAGGTGCAATCGAGGTTGCAGACCGAGCCGATGGGTTTGGTCATCCCGTGGAAGGGTTGGCGGGCGATGGTGGTCGGTGGCGGGGGCATGGCGGGTTGCGGTTGCGGGTGCGGTGCGGGTGCGGGTTTCGGGTTTGGTTGAAATCGTTCTCGTTCTCGTTCTCTCGTTCTCTTTTTCGCTCTTTCTTGTTCTCGAAACAGACGCTACGCCAGCAAAGAAGAGTAAAGAAGAGCGAACGGGAACGAGGGCGAGGAAGAGTGAACGAGGGCGAAGAAGAGAGAGGAAGAGAGAGCGAGAACGAGAACGAGAACGAGAACGATTTTGAAGAGCGGGCGGAGGCGGCGGAGGCGGCGGGTGGGGCGGCGTTTATGCGCGGGGGTGCGCTTTTTGGTAAATTTCTTTCAGGCGCGCGACGCTTACGTGGGTATAGATTTGGGTGGTGTTCAGGCTCGCGTGGCCGAGCAGTTCTTGCACGAGGCGCAGGTCGGCGCCGGCGTTGAGGAGGTGGGTGGCGTAGCTGTGGCGGAGTTTGTGCGGGGAAATGTCCAGCGGCAGCCCGGCAAGCGCGAGGTAGCGTTTCAACAAAAGTTGCGTCTGGCGGACGGGCATGCGGGTGTGCTTCGTCGTGACCACCACGGGCGCGGGCGGCGAGGTGTCGCGGGCGTGGGCGGTTTTGAATTGCCTGAGCACGGTCAGCGCGACTTTGCCGAGCGGGCAGAGGCGTTCCTTGCGGCCTTTGCCGAGCACGCGCGCGACGCCGGTGGCGGTGTCGATGTCGCCGTGGTTGAGCGCGACCAGCTCGCTTATGCGCAGGCCGGCGCCGTAGAGCAGTTCCATCACGAGTCGGTCGCGGCAGGCGGTGAACGGGTCGATGGTCTCGTTTTCGAGCAGGCGCGCCGGGCCGGCGAGCAGGAGGCGCATCTGCTCTTCGGTGAGGAATTTTGGAAGGCGTTTTTCGAGGCGGGGCAGCGGCACGCCGACGAAGGGGTTGCGCGTCACCTTGCCGTGGCGCAGCCAGTATTTGTAGAATGCGCGCAGGCCGGAGGCGTGGTTGTGCAGTGTGCGGCGGTCGAAGCGGCGGCGCGCCTCGATGACGAAGTCGCGCAGGTCGCGCGTGGTGAGCGCGTCCAGTCCGCGCGCGGCGAGGCCGGAATGCGCGAGCCAGCGCCAGAAGTCCTCGAACGCCTGCCGGTAGTTGCGCAGCGTGTGGCGCGAGTAGCGGCGCTCTTTCTGCATGTATTCAAGAAAGGGGTGCAGCCATTCCGCGGCCACGGGGGGGGGGACGGGGGAGGCGGATGCGGCGAGAGGGGGGGCGGGCGGGTTTTGTAGGGCGCGACCTTGTGTCGCG
>JAIRTK010000208.1 GCA_031254955.1 Opitutaceae bacterium | reverse complement strand
CTGGCGCCCCTCATCGCGGAGCTGTTCCCCTTGGGCAACGTCGCCAGCGTCTGGGGCATCGCCGGCACCTTCGGCGCGCTGGGCGCGTTCGGTTTCAACAAACTCCTCGGCCAGGTCGGACAGCCCGGCTTCCCCCTCACGCTCAACCAACTCTTCCTGCTCATGGGCGTCTTGCACCTCGCCGCCGCCCTCATCCTCTTCGCCCTCGTGCGCCGGCCCAAAACCGCCCGTGCGTGAATTGTGTAACTTTTTGAAACACCTCCGTAATCGCGCCGCCTTGTTCCCGCGATTATATAACATCACCGTTATATCAATCCCCCTCTTTCCAGCCGCCATCCTTTCCCAAGACTCATGCGCCTTGGGACAAAGCCACCACCAGACCCATGCACCAGACCAGATTATCCCGCCCCGCGCCGGGCCTTGCCCTCCTCCTGTCCGTTTTTCTGGCGCCCGCGCCCGCCGCGCGCCTCGCCGCGCAAGCCGTTCCCGGCCACCCGCCCGCCGCCGGCACCGGCGAGGAGGAGGAAATCGTCATCATGACCCCCTTCGATGTCGTCGCCCAATCCAAGGACGACGGACGCTACGAGACCTCCCGCTCCAACGCCATCACCGGCACCAACCTCCCGCTCGACCGCGTGCCCCTCACCGCCAACATCTTCAACGCCGCCTTCCTGGAGGACATGGACATCGTTGATGTCAACGAAATGCTCACCAAATACGCCGGCTTCGGCGTCCCCTTCGACGGCAACACCAGCGGCGCCGGCCTGCGCGGCGCCGAGCCGGGCGACCGCACCGACTTCAAAAACCTCACCGTGCGCGGCCTCGGCGCCGGCGTGCAACGCCGCGAAGGCTTCCTCCTCTCCGAAGGCACCTCGCTCGACGGCTTCGACCTCGACTCCGTCGAGCAAATCAACGGCTCCCAGTCCCTCATCTACGGCGCGGGCAACGCCGGCGGCGTCGTCAACTTCATCGGCAAACGCGCCAAGTTCAACCGGCGCTACGGACGCGCCAAACTCAAGCTCGACTCCGAAGGCACGCGCCGCTACGAAGCCGAGACCAACTTCGGCACCCGCGCCTTCGCCGTCACCGCCATCGGCATCAAAGACGACACCTTTTTCTGGAAACCCGGCCTGGAGCGCCACCACCGCGGCCACTACGCCGCCGTCGCCGTCCGCCCCGCCAACTGGCTCATCCTCCGCGGCGAATACCGCAACTTCGACCGCGTCGAAACCAACTCCCAGTCCGCCGAACTCAACGCACCCGACGCCTACCTCCCCGACTGGGCGCGCGCCGGCTCCGGCGACCCCAACCAAACCAACCGCCGCATCCGCTACTTCCTCTACCGCGAAGGCGAGGACTTCCTCGGCTTCAACTGGGCCAACGCCGACTCCCCCATGCTCGTTTCCTCTCGAAAAGTTGACCACGAATACTACGGCCTCGCCGCCGAGGCCCGCCTGACGAACTGGTTCTCCCTCCAACTCCGCTACGGCAACGACGAACGCACCAACTTCGCCCTCATGCAGAACTCCAGCGTCACCCTCTTCCACCCCCAAGCCGAGGCCACCTCCCGCGACGCCTACTTCCCCGAACTCAAAGGCCGGTGGGCCTACCGCGTGAACCCCAACGAAAACTCCGAGCACGCCGGCACCACCTTCCAATCCCAAAAAGGCTTCCGCCTCGCCGGCAACCTCCGCTTCCACACCGGCAAAATAGGCCGCCACGAATTCAACTTCACCTACCAAAACCTCGACTCCCGCAACAAACGCGTCGGCATGCGCTTCTACAAACTCGATGCCGACGGCGATTTTGTTTACGCCAACGATGTCGGCAACGCCAACCGCGTCGCCTGGAACTCCGCCACCAACAACTCCGACGCCCTCTGGGTGCCCGCCTTCTCCAACCCCTTCCCCAGCCTCAAATGGCCCTTCACCTCCTTCACCCTCCCCGCCGGCCCCGGCAGCGGCGCCTCCTACCCCGCCCGCGCCGCCACCATCTATAAACTCGCCCCCATCAAACTCCCCGGCTTCACCGCCGCCACCCCCTACAACCCCCTCGGCCTCAACAACGGCACCTACTCCCGCAACGCCGACGGCTCCCCCGCCTCCCTCAGCGCCGCCTACCGCATCCTCGACACCGACGAGGACGCCGTCGCCGGCGCCCTCATGTCCTCATGGTGGGACGACCGCATCACCACCATGCTCGGCTACCGCTTCGAACGCTTCACCGTCACCCGCGCCAACACCGGCCTCGACGAAATCTCCGCCACCCGCGACCCCCTCACCGGCGAACTCACCGGCGGCGACCCCATCCACCGCCGCGGCCCCCTCAACAAAAACACCTACACCGCCGGCATCGTCTTTGATATTGCAAAAGACCTCAGCGCCTTCGTCAGCCACTCCACCAACACCAACGTCAAGCAAGACTTCGAACAACGCGACGTCCATAACCAAGCCGTCCCCTTCGGCGAAGGCCGCGGCAACGAACTCGGCCTCAAATTCAAACTCTTCAACCGCCGCATCAACGGCTCCGCCAGCGCCTTCAAAACCACCGTCAAAAACGAAACCGTCGCCCTCTACGACTGGCGCGCCAACATCAACCGCCGCGACATGATCGACCCCGACGGCCTCAACGACCGCTCCCTCTCCATCTCCCCCGAACCGGTCGCCCTCCGCGACCGCACCTCCCAAGGCTTCGGCGTCTCCTTCACCGCCAAACCCATGCGCGGCTGGGAAATGTCCCTCCGCTACAGCTTCGCCGACGGCAAAAGCGACTCCGATGTCATCCTCCCCGTTTATAACAACGACACCTTCCACACCATCACCGACGGCGCCGAGACCTACATCGCCCGCAAACTCCCCGACGGCACCCTCCGCGCCGTCGCCGTCCCCAACGACCTCGCCGGCTACATCCCCGGCGCCACCTACGATGTCGGCGCCCCCGGCACCACCCCCCTCACCATCGGCATGCTGCGCGACACCGAAAGCCACTGGCATGCCCTGCTCAACCAATACGGCTGGATAAGGAAAGACTCCGCGCTTAACCCCGTCTATGACATCCTCCGCCGCGACGACATCCGCACCGGCAACACCGGCCTCCTCATCACCGCCGCCCCCAACCTCCTCCTCGCCACCCCCGGCAACCCCCTCGGCGTCGCCACCAACGAAGGCATCGACCCCGCCACCGGCACCTACCTCCTCGAAAAAACCGGCGAAAAAACCACCGGCTACGCCGTCAACACCTTCGCCATGGAAAACACCTTTTATATCCAGCGCGGCTGGTTCAAAGGCCTCCAGCTCGGCGCGCAACTGCAATACCAGCGCACCATCCGCGGTTATTATTATTATTACATCCCCGACCCCGCGGCCCCCAATGCCCGCGAACGCAGACTCTGGATGACCCCCAACAACTGGAACCTCGACGCCTCCGCCCGCTACGAATTTAGATTCGGCAACCGCGTCGTCTGGGTCATCCAGCTCAACGTCATGAACCTGCTGGACAAGTTTGACATCTACCCGGCGGTGGACGGCGCCGGCAAAATCATCGTCGGACGCCCCGCCTACGCCCCCCGCCGCTACGTCCTCACCAACGTCATCCGCTTCTGAGCCGCCCGCCATGCCCAAACAAACGAACCATTAAACCATCCACGGACCACACAAATTCCCACTGATTATAATCCATAAGAAATCTGTGTTAATCTGTGTAATCTGTGGACAACAAAACCGAACCATTAAAATAATCGCGGAAACACGGAATTACGGAAACACGAAAACAAGCCGGCCCCCATTCCTTTTTTTCAGCGTTTCCGCCCTTCCGCCCTTCCGCGATTAAAAACCCGAACCATTATTTTGAACAGAAGAAAACGAAGGACACAAAGAAAACAACAATCATAAAATGTATTCTTCGTTCCCCCTGTTTCCTTCTGTTCAATACAATAAAACTGAACCATTAAATCATCCACAGGCCACACAGATTTTCACTGATTATAATTCATAAGAAATCTGTGTTAATCTGTGTAATCTGTGGACAACAAAACCAAACCATTAAAATAATCGCGGAAACACGGAATTACAGAAACACGGAAGCAAGCCGGCCCCAT
>JAIRTK010000143.1 GCA_031254955.1 Opitutaceae bacterium | reverse complement strand
CCTTGCCACCCGCGCCCCCATCCCCAAATCTCGCCACTCCCCATGACCAGCCACACACACGCAGTCCGCATCTACGACACCACGCTCCGCGACGGCACCCAAGGCGAAGGCATCAGCTTCTCCGTCACCGACAAACTCCTCATCGCCGGACGCCTCGACCACTTCGGCGTCGATTACATCGAAGGCGGCTTCCCCGGCTCCAACCCCCGCGACATCACCTTCTTTCAGGAAGCCCGCTCGCTCCGCCTCAAACACGCCCGCCTCGCCGCCTTCGGCTCCACCCGCCGCGCCGGCGTGAAAGCGCCCGACGACCCCCAACTCCGCACCCTCCTCGACAGCGGCATGCCCGTCATGACCATCGTCGGCAAAACCTGGCCCCTCCACGTCACCCACATCCTCCAGACCACCCCGGAAGAAAACCTCGCCATGATCGAAGATTCCGCCGCCTGGCTCTCCGCCCAAGACCGCGAAGTCATCTACGACGCCGAACACTTCTTCGACGGCTACAAAACCGACCCCGACTACGCCCTCCGCACCCTCGCCGCCGCCATCAAAGGCGGCGCCACCCTGCTCACCCTCTGCGACACCAACGGCGGCGCCCTCCTCCCCGACTTCGCCGCCGCCACCGCGCGCGTCGTCGCCGAATTCGGCCCCGAACGCGTCGGCATCCACTGCCACAACGACTCCGGCCTCGCCGTCGCCCTCTCCCTCGCCGGCATCGAAGCCGGCGCCACCCTCGTCCAAGGCACGCTCAACGGCTACGGCGAACGCACCGGCAACGCCGACCTCGTCACCATCCTCCCCAACCTCCTCCTCAAAATGCACCGCGCCGCCCACTGCGCCCCCTCCCTCGCCACCCTGCGCGAACTCTCGCTCTACCTCGACGAACTCGCCAACCTCCGCCCCGACACCAAAGCCCCCTACGTCGGCGCCTCCGCCTTCGCGCACAAAGGCGGCCTCCACGCCAACGCCGCCCGCAAAATCAAATCCTCCTACGAACACATCGACCCCGCCCTCGTCGGCAACCGCACCCGCGTGCTCGTCTCCGACATGGCCGGACGCAGCAGCATCTCCATGAAAGCGCGCGAACTCGGCTTCGACCTCGACGAAAAAGCCCCCGCCATGAAAAAACTCATCGCCGAACTGAAAGAACTCGAATTTCGCGGCTACGAATTTGAAGCCGCCGACGCCTCGCTGGAACTCCTCCTCGCCCGGCACCTCGGACGCCGCCCCGCCTATTTCGACATCGAAAGCTACCGCGTCATCATCGAACGCCGCCGCGCCGAACTCATCGCCGAAGCCACCGTGAAACTCACCGCCGCCGGACGCGCCAGCCACACCGTCGCCGAAGGCACCGGCCCCGTCGGCGCGCTCGACCAAGCCCTCCGCCTCGCCCTCGAACCCATCTACCCGCAACTCAAAAACATCTCCCTCTCCGACTACAAAGTCCGCATCCTCGACAGCCGCCGGCACGCCAACGCCCGCACCCGCGTGCTCATCGAAACCACCGACGGCCACCGCCACTGGGGCACCGTCGGCGTGAGCGACAACATCATCGACGCCAGCTGGGAAGCCCTCCGCGACGCCGTGGACTACGCCCTCATGCGCCACGAACAAAAAATATAAACTGATGTTACGCATCGTCCTCGTAGCGCAGGTTTCCAAACCTGCCGACGGGCCGAAGGCCCGCCCTGAAACAGACGAACCCTCGCGCCCCCCGCGCCCTCCGCGATTATAAAAAACAACTCGCAACCATCCGCCCGATGCCGCCGCTCCCCGCCCAGCTTCCGATAACACCCTTCATCTCGCCTATTCACCGCGAGCCTTTTGATAAATTGCCAGGCTCGAAAAGCCTTACCAACCGATGCCTGGCCCTTGAAGCGCTCTGTGAGCAACCCGGCACGCTAAAAAACGTGCTCTTCAGCGAAGACACCCGGCTCATGATGACCGCGCTGGAAAAAATGGGATTAGGCGTCATCTCCAACGAAAAAGAAAAAAACATCACCATTCACGGACGCATTTCCGATATATCAAAACCACCCGGCGAAGTGACGCCACTGCACGTCGGCCTCGCCGGAACCGCCGCCCGCTTTCTCACCGCATTCTGCGCGGCGGCGCGCAGCGGAATCTGGCGGCTCGATGGCCTCCCGCAAATGCGCCGCCGCCCCATGCGCGGCCTCATCGAGGCACTGCGCGCCCTCGGCGCCACCGTCCGCAACCTCGGCGAAGAAGGCTTCCTGCCGGTCGAAATTCACTCGTGCGGCCTGCGCGGAGGCGAAGTCACCATCGACGCCGGCGAAAGCAGCCAGATGCTCTCCGCGCTCCTCCTGGTCGCGCCTGAGGCCGATTCCGATGTCCACATCCAACTCGCCAGCCCCGTCCGCCAGCCATTCGTCGAAATGACCATGCGCTTGATGAAACAATACGGAGGCCTTGTTGACTATGATGAGACCACGGGGAAAATAACCGTCAGACACGTTTCATATAAGCTTAACGCGTTTCCACACATCGAACCCGACGCGACCGCGGCCAGCTATTTCCTCACGCTCCCCCTTGTCACTGGCGGCAGTATAAGAATCCCCGGCATCGTGATGGATGAAAATTACAGGAACATGCTGCAGGGAGATGTCCGCTATATCAATGTATTGGAAAAAACCGGCGCCCAAATAATCAAGAAGACGGAAGGCACCATGGTAAAATGTGATCGCTCAATAAAACTCCGCGCCGTCACCGAAAATTTCAACGAATTTTCCGACACCTTCCTCACCCTCGCCGCCATCGCGCCGCTGCTCGACGGCACCACGCGCATCCACGGCATCGCGCACACCCGCAAACAAGAGACCGACCGCGTCGCCGGCATGGCCCGCGAACTCACGCGCCTCGGCCAGCGCGTCCACGAAACCGAGGACGCCCTCGAAATCACCCCGGACCCGGAAAAAATGCGCGCCCTCACCCAAGACGCGCCCATCGTAATCGAAACCCACGACGACCACCGCTTCGCCATGAGCTTCGCCATCCTCGGCACCCACGACCTCCACGGCGACGGACGCCCCTGGCTCACCATCGACAACCCCGCCTGCTGCGCCAAGACCTTCCCGCACTTCTTCGACGCGCTGGAATCACTCCGCGCCTGCCCCATCGAAAAAATCAACCAAGGAGACCAGAAAAAATCTTAATATGATTACTATCCACAGATTGATTTTATAATAAAAATCTGCGTAAATCTGTGTAATCTGTGGACAATCTTCTTCCCCTCCCACCGCCTTCCACCCTCCCACCGCCTTCCGCCTTCCGCCCTCCGTGCCTCCGTGTCTCCGTGGTTAAAATAAAAACCAACCAACACCCCCAGCGACAAACCCAAAAACGAACCTCATCATTTCCAGAGCCTTCCTCTTCCTCACGCACCCTCCCTTCCTCATGCACCCTCCCTTCATCACGCACCCTCCCTTCCTCATCATCGCCATCGACGGCGGCGCGGCCTCCGGCAAATCCTCCACCGCCCGCGCGCTCAGCGAACGCTTCAACCTGCTGCACGTTGACACCGGCTCGTTCTACCGCGCCATCACCGCCGAACTCGTCCGCCGCGGCATCGCGCCCGAAGACCTCGACGCCCTCCGCGCCACGCTCCCCGCGCTCGCGCCCGGCACCCGCGTCGAAGGCCGCGCCGCGCGCATGGAAATCGCCGGACGCGCCCCCGCCCCCGCCGAACTCCGCGGCCCCGCCGTCAACGCCGCCGTCTCGCATTTCGCCGCCGTGCCGGAAGTGCGCGCCGCGCTCCTCGCCTACCAGCGAGGCCAGGCCGGCGTCGCCCGCGCGCACGGCTTTCGCGGCCTGGTCATGGAAGGCCGCGACATCGGCACCGTGATCTTTCCCGACGCCGACCTGCGCGTCTTCCTGCACGCCGACCCGGAGGAACGCGCCCGCCGCCGCGCGCTCGAAGGCCAGCAAGACTCCATCGCCGAACGCGACCGCCTCGACACCCGGCGCAAAACCGCCCCGCTCGCCATCCCGCCCGGCGCGACCGCCATCGACAGCACGCACCTCACGCTCGCGCAAGTCGTCGAACACCTCTCCGCGCTCGTCGCGGCCACAAGCCCGCCCCCCGCCGCATGACACCCCTTCCGCCCCCAACCCGCCCCCAAGCCCGGGGCCCGGGGGGGGGTGGG
>JAIRTK010000493.1 GCA_031254955.1 Opitutaceae bacterium | reverse complement strand
GTGAAATAACTTTGCTCGCTGAAACCGCAGGCGGCGGCGATTTCCACCACGGTGCTGCTGTCGCGCGCGAGCAGGCGGCGGGCGTTGTCGAGGCGGATGCGCAGGAGCAACTCGGTGAAGGACACGCCGGCGCGTTCGCGCATGAGGTGCGAGAAGTGGCTGGCCGAGAGTCCGGCGGCGCGGGCGACTTCGTCGCGCCCGAGGTTGGCGGAAAAATGCTGCTCCATGTAGGCGACGGCACGGGCCAGTTGCACGGCGTTGGGGTGCGCGGCGGGCGCGCCCATCGCGTCGATGAGCTGCTCCAGCATGTCGCAGAGCCAGTCCGAAAGCTCCTCGGGCGAGTGCACGCCGGCCAGCTCGGTGAGCGAGCGGTAGTTGAGGCCGAGGACTTTCTCCGGCTCGGCGCCGGCTTGCACGGCGGCGCGCGCCATCATGACAACCAGTTCGAGCGCAAGGGTTTTCAGGAGGCCGGGGCGTCCGGCGCCACGGGTGTAAATGGCGGTAAGGATGCGGTTGATGATGCCGCGCGCCTCGGCGCGTTCGCCGCGCTGGATGGCGGCGAGGAGCGCGGGTTCCTCGCGCAGGTAGGCGCCGCGGATGTCGTCGTAGAGGCGTTCTTTGAGGTCGTGGAGGGCTTCGGCGCGGCCGGATTCGCGCTCGGCGGCGAGGCGGTTTTTTTCGAGCAGGGCGGTGTTGGTGAGGTTGTGACGGGAGGCGAGGTCGAGGAGCGCGCGGCTGGCGTCGGGCAGGCGGCGTCCGGGCGCGCCGGCGTCCTCAAGCTCCTCCAGCGACAGGCCGCCGACGAGCAAGCCGCCGAGGGTCTGGTGGTTGTGCATCACGGGGACGGCCCAGAGCGCGTGGCCGCAGGGGCAGCACATGATGCAGGGTTCGCCCCAGCGCAGGGTTTCCTCGATGGACTGGCGGAAGACCGCGCGGTGTTCCGCCTGCCCGGCGGTGCAGCGCACCGCGCCGCGCAACAGGCCGCCGCGCGCGTCCACGGCGGCAAGCGCGAAGCCGGTCTCGCCGTGGTAACTGGCGGCGAGGCGGTCAAACTCGGCGGTGGTCAGCGCGCCGGGAAAGAGCGCGGCGCCGGTGCCGGTGCCGGCACTGGCGCTGGCGCTGGCGCGTGTTTTTGGGCTGGTGGTTTTTTTGCGTTTGGGAGGCACGGGAGAGGGGAGATGGGGGAAGATATGGGAGATGGGGGAGATAGGGAGAGGCGGGAAATGCGGGAATGCGGGGGACGCGGAGGATGTGGAAAATAGGGGAGTTATGGGATGAGGTTGGGAGCTATGGGATGGGAGCGGGAGTTTATATATTGGGGATTTCTAAAAATGGAACAGAAGGCAACCAAGGGAACGAAGAAGACGCGTTTTTAGAGCGTTTATGGCGAAGCGACGGGCTTCGACATGGACAGCATGGAAAAATAAACAGAGCCAGCAGTCGAGGGCATTTCAAATCAAACCGCAACCGGTGTTTGCGATGTGTGCGGGGCGGGTAGTGGTGGGTGGTGGTGTGTAGTGGTGGGCGGGTGGGGGTGGTATGTGGTGGCGGGCGGGTGGTGAGTGGTGGGCGGTGGGGTGGCGGCGGCGGGTGGTGAGGAAGAGAGAGGGACGGTCTGGGGGAAAGGGACGGTTTGGGGGCGATTCAAAGTGGGGCTAGGGTGTCCGGGGTGGGGTTGGGTGGTTTTTGATGGGGTTTGGCGAGTTTTGGTGATTCTGGTAATTTCTGGTGGTGGTTTCCTGCTCTTTATTCTTTCCTCTTTATCTTTATCTTTATCTTTATTATTTATCTTTCTTTTCCTCTTTCTTTTTTCTCACGCGGAGGCACGGAGGCGCGGAGAAGTTCGGGCGCCTCTCCGTGCCTCTGCGTGAGTTTATCTGTTTTTTAGGAAAATTATAAAAATATGTTTTTAACCGCGAAGGGGCGCGAAGGGGCGCGAAGGGGCATGGGGGATGCAAAGGGACATGGAGGGGTAGGAGGGACATGGAGAAGTATAAATTCAGAAAGATGGGGGCAAGGGTTTGATTAGACTTGTTCGCGGAGCCTGTTTTTGCCGTGAGTGAAATTACGCGGAGCCGGTAGGGAGGCCTCTCCGAGGCCTCCGTCGGGCGGAGAGGGCGGTTTGAATTTCATGAGAAAGCGGAGCGTGGTTGCGGAGGCCTCGGACATGTCTGGTAAATAACTGATGGGACGCGCTGGCTTGGGCGTAGCGCAGGTTGGCGGACTGTCGCTTCGCTCGCTGCTTCAGGGCGGGCCTTCGGCCCGTCAGCAGGTTTGGAAACCTGCGCTACGACAGAGGCTGCAGGTTGGGTTCCGAGCGAAACGAGAAGCCTGTCAACCTGCGCTGCGCCGGCAGCGCGTAATCTCAGTTTTTTATTCTTTCTCTTTATTCTTTATTCTTTCTCTTTATCTTTATCGTCTGGAGGGGCTGTTTGGGGGAAGGAGAGGAAGAATAAAGAATAAAGAGAAAGAATAAAGAATAAAGAGAAAGAGGAAAGAATAAAGGGGAAAGGGGATGGGTTGGGGGAGCGGGATGGGGAGGCTCGCGCGGTTTTAGGGGAGCGCGAGCTGGTCGATATAGGTGTTCTCGAAGGCCGGCTGGAGGTTGAGTTCGATGTTTTCCATCAGGGCGCAGGCGCGGGCGATTTCGGGGAGGAGGTTGCGGTCTTGCAACACGGCGAGCGCGCCGCCGAGCGCGGTGTTGCCGACGACCTCGATCTGCTCCGGCCCAAAGCCGGGGAGCAGGCCGCAGGCGATGGCGTTGTCGAGGTCGAGGTGCAGGCCGAAGCCGCCGGCCAGGTGCAGCGTGCGGATGTCGGCGGGGGCAAGCCCGGCGAGGTCAAGCAGGGTGACGATGCCGGCGGCGACGGCGGCCTTGGCTTGCAGGAGGCGGGCGATGTCGGGTTCGGTGACCAGCACCGGGCCGGAGCGTCCGCGCGGGTCGAGCACGAAGGCTCGGGCGCCGTCGTGCGTGACGAACGCGGATTCCGCGCCGGGCGGCGGCGGGGCGGCGAAGCGTCCGTGTTCGTTGAGGAGGCCGGCACGGCGGCCTTCGGCGAGAAAGTCGATGTAGGCCGAGCCGCAGATGCCGGCGGGGGCGGGGACGGAGGCGTTGTGGGGGCGGGGATTGTTGTGGAGGTTGTGGGGATTGTTGTGGGGGTTGTGGGGGCTGTGGGGATTGCTGTGGGGGTGGGGATTGTTTTCGTGGTGGTGGTTGTGGTGGTGCTGGGGATTGTTGTGGGGGCGGTTGTTGTGGTGGTTGTGGTTGGCTCCGGTGGCGCCGGGGGGGCCGCCGCCGATGAGCGAGAGTTTTTGGGTGAAGGGGGCGCGGGAAAAACGGATGCTTTCGATGACGCCTTCGACGGCGCTCATGCCGGCGGCAAGTCCGGCGCCTTCGAAGGCGGGGCCGGCGGCGGTGGCGGTGCCGAGCAGGCGCGGGCCGTGTTTGAGGATGATTTCGCCGTTGGTGCCGACATCGACGAGGAGGGCGGGGCCGTCGTCGTGGAGCAGGCCGGTGACGAGGATGCCGGCGGACAAGTCGGCGCCGACGTAGGCGGCGGGGCCGGGGAGCAGATGGGCGTCGGCGGGCGCGTTTCCGCCGAAGGAAAGCCCGAGCGCGGCGGGCGCGAGGCGGCGGTGTCCGAGAAACGGCGGCGTGAAGGGGAAGACGCCGATGGGCGAGGGATCGACGCCGGCGAGGAGGTGCAGCATCACGGTGTTGCCGGCGACGACCAGTGAGCGCACGTGCGCGGGGTCGGCGGAGGCGGAGGCGCAGGCTTTTTCCAGCAATTGCCGGATGGTGCCGGCGGCGGCGGACTGGAGCAGGGGGACGTTGCGCGGGTCGGCGGCGCAGAGGTTGACGCGGGTGAGCACGTCCTCGCCGTGGCGGACTTGCGCGTTGAAGGCGGTGGCGGTGGAGAGGATTTCGCCGGTGCGCAGGTCGCAGAGCAGGAGCGCGACGGTGGTGGTGCCGAGGTCCACGGCCGCGCCGAGCCAGGGTTCTCCGGGGGAGGCGGGCGGCGGCGCGAGGGGATCGAGGGAGCGGGGGATTTTTATCCGGAAATTGGATACGATGGAGGGTTTGTGGCGCAGCAGGGCGCGCGCGGGAATCTCGATGGATGCGGAATGGGGAGTGGGCGCGGGGTCGTCGAGGGTGTGGCGGCAGGCCTTGAGGGTCGCGGGGGCGTGGACGGTTTCGTTTGTATCAAGGGAACGGATACTTCCGGCGGCAAGCCGGACTTCGCAGGCGCGGCAGAGGCCGCGTCCGCCGCAGCGGGTGTTGAGCGGGTGGTGGTGCGCGGCGAGCAGGGCGGAGAGCGGCTGCGCGGGCGGGATGGGGGCAGATCGGAAGAGCACAC
>JAIRTK010000422.1 GCA_031254955.1 Opitutaceae bacterium | reverse complement strand
GTGATGAAGATGTCGTCGCTGTTGGTCTCGTCGAGCGTCGAGCCGGGCATGTAGGCGGAAATCTTCGCGGTGAGGGCGTTGTATTTCAGGTCGGCGGAGAGTTTGACCGCGTCGAGGTCCAACTGGGATTTGCTGCTGTCGTCCTCACCTCGGTTGCGGTCAACCCTCTCATAACGCGCGGAGGCACCGGCGTAGCCGGAGAGGTCGATATAATCACCCACGGCGATCTTGGCGCTGGCCGCGGTCGCGAGGATGAGCGAGGACGCAAGGGCGATCCCTGCGAGTTTTTGTTTGGTGTGTTTCATGGGTTTGCTTAGGTGGTTATCCGTCGGCGGGCACGTGGTAGTCGTGAGACCTCCGACATGAATGACGGAGTATTTGCAAATCCAGCACCCCCTGTCGAGCAAATGTATGGGGGGCAAAAACACCCGGCGGCATGGCGCAAAGTGAAGCCGCCGCCACTTTACTGTCATGCGGCGCATGTGTTGACCGGGCCTGGGGCGCGAAATGAGTTCGGCGGCGTGTCTTCCCGCCCCATCCGCCCAATGAACCCGCTCCTCCGCAAAAACCACCCTCCGCGCGCCCGCGCGCTTGCCTCGCTCATCGCCGGTGTCGCGGCTTTGGCCGCCGCGCCGTTTGCCGCCGGGCAGCAGGCGCCCGCGCCGGACACCGCCGCCGTCATCCTGCGCGCCGACCAGGCCGGCCCCGTCATCAATCCCAATCTCTACGGCCACTTCGCCGAGCACCTCGGACGCTGCATCTACGAAGGCATCTGGGTCGGCGAGGACTCGCCCATCCCCAACACCCGCGGCATCCGCAACGATGTCGTCGCCGCGTTGAAAAACCTCCGCGTCCCCGTGCTCCGCTGGCCCGGCGGTTGTTTCGCCGACGAGTATCACTGGCGCGACGGCATCGGCCCGCGCGAAAAACGCCCCGCCATGATCAACACCCACTGGGGCGGCGTCGTGGAGACAAACCACTTCGGCACGCACGAGTTCTTCGACCTCTGCGAGCAAATCGGCGCCGCGCCCTACGTGTGCGGCAACGTCGGCAGCGGCTCCGTGCAGGAAATGATGGAGTGGGTCGAATACATGACCTCCGACGCCGACTCGCCCATGGCCAACCTCCGGCGCGCCAACGGCCGCGACCGGCCCTGGAAACTCCCCTACTTCGGCGTCGGCAACGAAAGCTGGGGCTGCGGCGGCAACATGACACCCGAATATTATTCCGGTGAATACAGGCGCTACAACACCTTTGTCAAAAATTACTCCGGCAACAAAATCCAGCGCATCGCCTGCGGCTCCAACGGCGCCGATTACAACTGGACCGAGGTTTTAATGAAAAACGTCGGCGCCCGCCTGATGAACGGCCTCTCGCTGCACTATTACACGCTTCCCACAGGCAACTGGCGGAATAAAGGCTCCGCCACCGACTTCGACGAACCCGCCTATATCGCCACGCTCGTCAACACGCTCAAGATGGACGAACTCATCACCAGGCACGGCGCCATCATGGACAAATACGACCCCGGCCAAAAAGTCGGCATGATCATCGACGAGTGGGGCATCTGGACCGATGTCGAGCCAGGCACCAATCCCGGTTTTCTCCACCAACAAAACTCGCTCCGCGACGCCATCATCGCCGCGCTCAACTTCCACCTCTTCCACCGGCACGCCGGACGCGTGACCATGACCAACATCGCCCAAACCGTGAACGTCCTCCAGTCGATGATTCTCACCGACAAGGAAAAGATGCTGCTCACGCCGACCTACCACGTGTTTGAGATGTATAAAGTCCACCAAGGCGCCACCTCGCTCCCGCTCGCGCTCTCCACGCCGGATTATGAATGCGACGGCAAAAAAATCCCCGCGGTCAGCGCCACGGCCTCGCGCGCGCCGGACGGAAAAATCCACCTCGGCCTCGTCAACACCAATCCCAACACCCCCGTCGCCGTCACCTGCACGCTCGCCGGCATCGCCGCGAAAAACGCGACCGGCCGCGTGCTCACCGCGCCCGCCGTCAACAGCATCAACACCTTCGACGCGCCCGCCACCGTCGCGCCAAAACCCTTCCACGGCGCGGCGCTCTCCGGCGAAACGCTCACCCTCACCCTCCCGGCCAAATCCATCGTGACGCTGGAGCTGAAGTAAGGCCCGATCCCCTTTCCCGACGAGCTTGTGTCCGTAGTGCCTTTTCGTAGCGCAGGTTTCCCAACCTGCCCGACGGCGCTCCGCGCCGCCCAAGCCCAGCAGACTCGGAAGTCTGCGCTACGTCAGGCCCAGACATGCATCAAAGCAGCAGTTGTCAGACTTCTCGCCTCGCCCGGAACGGCGCCCCCCCTGCCCGATAAAATCTATTTCTCATTGGAAAAGTGCCTCATCCCTTGGTGGACTTGTTCGCCAACCCGGTTTTCGCCGCGATGCAAAATACAAAACCCATGAACGACGGACCGAAGGCGGCAGGGAGACCTCTCCGCGACCTCCCTGCCGGCGCCGTGTAAACTCAGCCCCTAAACCGGAACGCCTTGCGTCTTTCATGGAGTGCGGTGGCAGAGGAGGCAGAGAGGGCGAAGCGACCGGCGGCACCGCTTTCGGATGCCGCGCAACCTCCCATAGACGTCCTCGCCAAAACGGTGTCACCGCTTCCCGCTTCGCTTTGCCGCCGCACTCCATCACGCCCCCTGGCCTTCGTCCGCGACAGCATAAACGAAAAATACTCCGAAATCGAACTGTCCACATTTTCATGCCTAGGCCTGTCCGCCTGTCTTCTATACAACAAAAATCACACAATGAGTAACTGATGTTACGCGGCGCCTCGATCGTAGCGCAGACTTTCAAGTCTGCCTCATGCTACGCACGCGTTGCGTGCTCAGCAGGTTGGGTTCTGAGCGAAGCAAAAAGTCTGACAACCTGCGCTACGACGGCGGCGCGTAACATCAGAGAGTAAGCCGCTCATTGAATTTTCAAACCATAACGACAAAGAAGACACGAAAACCAAACAAAATCCCGGCATCTCGCCCCATTGGGTTTTATGGCCCGGTGCACCGCCATTCCAAGGGACGCAAGCTTGGGATGGATTCAGCCGGACAGATTCCCTCCATTATATTAATATCATATTGAAACCTTGAAAATACAACCGATGAAAACGTTTCCCCTTGCCTTGCTAGGTTGTTTTGCGTGGTCGGGCGCGGCCATTGCGCAACCCGCGTCGCCGATTCCCCTTGAGTGGGTCGATTCCCAGACGCATCACAAAATCATCCGGCTGACCCGCACGGGCGCCGACAACAAAAGCTTTTATTTTCACAACAACCCATTCATCAAGACACCCGACGGCAAGGATGACTTGATGATCTACGCCGGGGCGGTCGATGGCCGGCGGCAGTTCTTCACGCTGAACCTGCGCACGCTGGAAAGCGTGCAACTGACGGACAGCCCGCGGGGTGTCCGCGGGGAAATCGTGGACAAGGCGCACCGGGAGGTCCTCTACCAGACCGACGACAGTGTCTTCGCCACCCACATCGACACCCGCCAAACGCGGTTGGTGCACGTCTTCCCGCACGAGTTGGGCGCGAGCATCAGCACCGTCAACGCCGACGGGACGCTGTTGGCCGGAAAATACAACGACGGGAAAAAAGCGCAGGAAATTCTGGCGAAATATCCCCAGAAGGGCCAGTATTTCAGGCGCATATACGAGGCGCACATCAAACATTATCTTTTCACCCTCAATATTAAAACAGGCGAGATGCGGGTGATCCACGAGGAAAACGAGTGGACGAATCATATCCAGTTTTCGCCCACCGATCCCACTCTCCTGATGTATTGCCACGAAGGACCGTGGCACAAGGTGGATCGGATATGGACGATCGACGTGAACACCACTGACTATAAGCTGATGCATCGCCGCTCGATGGAAATGGAAATCGCCGGGCACGAGTTTTTCGCCCCCGACGGAAAACGCATCTGGTTTGACCTGCAACAGCCCCGCTCGGTCACATTCTTCCTCTGCGGCGTCGATGTGCGAAGCGGTGAGGAGGTAAAATACGAGATGACGCGCGACGAATGGTCGATCCATTTCAACGTCTCGCCCGACCAGCGATTATTCTGCGGTGACGGCGGCGACCCAGGACAGGTGGCCAAGGCCGCCGACGGGATGTGGATCTATCTTTTCCGGCCCGACGGACGCCGCCTCGTGTCGGAGCGCCTCGTGAATATGAAAGGGCACAACTACAAACTGGAGCCTAACGTTCATTTCTCTCCCGATCAAAAGTGGGTCATCTTCCGCTCGAACATGCTCGGTGGCGAGACGCACGTGTATGCTGTCGAAATCGAAAAACAGCAAGGCGGATGAAAACGGCCACCACCGCGCCGACGGGACGCCCGGGCGCCAGCCATGCGCGGGAACCGGTTAATACCCTTTCCCAGTGAACAGGACCCTTTAGAAGCAGAGCCATGTAGGGGCTTCGCTTGCGAAGCCCGTTGCTGGTGCACGGCCGTTGCTGGTGCACGGTTATCAAGCCGGGCGTCGCTTGCGACGCCCCTACAAAAGAGTGATTTTCATTGGGAATGGGTATAATTCCCCATTGTTAACTGACTGAAGTTACGCGGAGGTGAAATTTCACAGCGCCTGACCTCGCGTCAGACCGCAAATGGCCTGTGCGGCCTCCCATGCGCGCAGCCTGACGCAAGGTCAAGCCCCGCGCCGCCACGCAGAGCGTAACCTCAGTTATGATACCCTTTGCGAATGAAAATCACTCTTTTGTAGGGGCGTCGCTTGCGACGCCCGGCTTGATAAGCGTACTCCAGCAACGGGCGTGCACCAGCAACGGGCTTCGCAAGCGAAGCCCCTACATGGCTCTGCTTCTAAAGGGTCCTGTTCACTGGGAAAGGGTATCATCCCCCCCTCGGCCATTCAAAACAGCGGGATGAATTTTTGGACAACCCAACGCAACAAGTC
>JAIRTK010000338.1 GCA_031254955.1 Opitutaceae bacterium | reverse complement strand
CCCTCCTTTTTGGCCGTCGCATTTTGGGCGTGGAGCGCGGCTTGAGGGTGGTTTTCCAGAAACGCGAGGATCTCGGCGCGCATCTCCTTGAGGGCGGCGCGGGTGGCGGGGGCTTTCAGCATGTCGCGCGCGATGGCGTGGCCGATGAGGCAGCCGGCTTGGGTGTCAGAAGGGTAGTGGACGCCGGCGAGGACGCGGCTCCACATGATTTCGCGGCGGGCGCTGGCGAAGAAGGTTTCGTGTTCGGGCATGGCCGCGCTGAAGAGCACCTCCCAAAGCGCGCCGGCGGAGGAGTGTCCGCTCGGGTAGGAGGTGCCCGCCGGGCGGTTGGGCACGCATTTCTCGACGCCGAGGCCGCGGTCGTAGGGGCGGGGGCGGCTCCACTGGGCTTTCATGGCGCGGATGATCGCGCTGCGTTCGGTGGAGGCCCGGCGCAGGAAGGCGTAGGTGCGCGGCAGGTTTTCCTTGTTGAAGTCCGGGCCAAACAGCCACGCGCCCAGCGACATGGTGTTTTGCTTCTCGACGCGGCGCGCGCGTTCGACTTGGGCGGGGGTGCGGTCTTTCTGGACTTGGAGAATCGTCTCGATGTCGGCCAGGCCGGCGGGCGAGTCGTCCGGCGGCGGCGGCGGAAGCATCGCGTAGAAAACTTCGTGGGCGGTGGTGAGAAAGCGCGGTTCCGCCGCTCCCAGGGAAATGGCAAACAAGAGGGCCGCAATGAACGGGGCGATACGGGGGTTTTTCATGGTCGAGATTTCCGATTATTATGAATGGTTGTTTTCACGGCAAGGACGCAGACTCGGGGATGCGGAGGGCGCGGAGGATATGGGGAGCACGGAGGGCACGGGGAGCGCGGATGACGGAGTCATGAAAAACTCACGCAGAGACGCAGAGACGCGAAGACGCAAAGCGCCTTTGTTTTTATAAACTTTACTTTATCAACAGGGGTTAAGCGGACGGCTGGCGGGATTGCGCGGCGTGGGCGGGCCGCCCAGGGGATTGCGTGGCGTGGGCGATCGCGCCCATGTGGCCGGTGGGAGGGCGCGGCGGTTGCCATGCTTTTCGTTTCGCTCGAAACGGCGGAACCGTCCTGCCCGATACAATCTATTTCGCATCGGGAAAGTGTATAAGCGCCTTGGATTTTGCATTGCGGCGAAACTCCGGGGCGGGCGGGCCGTCCGCGTTCCCTGTTTTGGGTTTTGCATCACGGAGAAATCGAGGTTTCCGGACAAGGCCATCAACTCTTGATTTCCCATGCGCCGCCAGGCGCGAAGAGCGCGTCGAGCGCGGTGTCGAGCCAGCCCGCGCGGATGGCGAGATCGAGCACCGTGAAGCGGCGGCGGATGTGCCAGGCTTTTATAAAACTGTCGCGCAGGCGCCGGCGGGTGATGCCGATTTGTCCGGGGTCCACGGGCGCGCCCACGGCTTGGAGCCGTTGCCTGACCTCGGCGCCGGGAAGGAGCTGGCGGCGGAGTTTTTCGCGGAGCGCGGGCCACCCGGTTTTCAACAGGGCGAGCTGCCGGTGAAGGGCGGGCGCATCAATATATTTCGCCATGGTTTCACGCGTGGCGGTTTCTTTAAATTCCGCTGAGGCGAACGTGGCGGCGGTGCGGGCCTCAAGCGTTTGCGCGTCGGGCCAGCGGGCGCAGATGGCGTCGATATTGAGGGCACCGGCGTCCATGCGGAGCAGTTGTTCATAGAGGGTGGTGACGGCGAGCGTGGCCACGCCGACTTTGAAGCCGTGCGAGGGGGCGGCGCCGTTGTGCGTGTGGTGCTCCATGTCCCAGAGATGGCTGAATTGGTGCTCGGCGCCGGATGCGGGACGGCTGGACTGCGACCACTGCATGGCGAAGCCGCCAAGCATGAGACCTTCGGTGAGCGCGTGGATGGCGGCGGCGTCTCCCGCGCGGGCGGCGTCGGGCCGGGCGAGCGCGTCGCGGAGGCCGCCTTGCACGATTGTCCAGGCTTTTATATCAATGGGTTCCTCGCCGAGCGCGTCGGCCAGTATCCAGTCGGCGCCGGCGGTGATTTTGGCCAGCAGGTCCGCGTAGCCGGACGCGGTCATGTCCGGCGGGGCGTTTTTGATGATGTCGATGTCCGCGAGCACGGCACGAGGCGCGGGGCAGGCGAGGGTTTGCTTGGCGTTTTGCCAGGTGATGGACGCGCCGAACGCGGTGTAGCCGTCCATCGAGGCGGCGGTGCCGATGCAGAAATACGGGCGGGCGGTCTCGTGGGAGGCGCGCTTGGCGAGGTCGTTGATGGTGCCGGAGCCAACGGCGACGGGGATGGCGTCGTGGGTCTTCAACGAGGCGGCGAGCTGCTCCACGTATTTATATTCGGCATAGAGGGCGGGGTCTGTATATATGAACGGGTCGATGAGCGGGACCCCGCCGTCCGTGAGCGCGTCGTGGACGGAATGCCCGGCGGCGGCCAGGGTGTGCTGGTCCGCGACGATGACAGCCTGCCGTCCGGGAAATTGTTGCTTGAAGACCGCGGCGGCCTTTCCGATGCAGCCGCGTTCGATCACGAGGGCCTTGGTCTCGCGCGCGGCGGCAAGGGCCTCCGTCGGCGTGAGGCGCGGGAGGTCAAACAGGAGGCCCGCGTCAGTCGCGGGCGGTATTGAAGGCGGTATTGAAGAGGGCATGCTCATAAAAAAGTTCTGGGTTTATCGCGGAAGCGCGGAAAGGGCTGGAAGGGCAGGATCATTGAAAAAACAGGAACAGGGGTTTCCGTATTTTTCGTGTTTCCGAGCTTTCGTGATTTCGTGATTTCGTGATTCATTCATGGGGTTGTTTTTTATAACCGCGAAGGGTGCGAAGGATGCGAAGGAGTGCGAAGGAGTGCAAATGAAATCAGGTTTTGAAATCTTTGCGTTGCCGAGTGTTTTTTGAGATTCAGGGAGATTTGGAAAATTAAACAGATTTCAACCGCGAAAATCGCCGAAGGGCGCGAAATTCATGGCAGGTTTTTGTTGAAAGAATCATCCGTCTTTTTCCGGTTTGGCATTTCGCGCGTTTTTCGCGTCTTTTTGCGTTTGGATTTATGATTTGTTTTTATTGAACAGGAAGAAGCAAGGGGTGTGTTTTATGGTTTTCTTGGTTTTCTTGGTTTTCTTTGTTTTCTTCTGTTAAAAAATAATGGCTGGTTTTTATTGGGCGGAGGGAGGCGGGGCGGGGGATGCGTTTTTATATACAGTGTTTCTGGTTTTCCTTCGTTGCCTTCGGTTGAAACAAGGCGCTTCTATTTTTTGCCGCGTTTGGCGTAATAAGCCTTTATCTCCCGCATGGTGACATCGGGGTGGTCGGTCGCGAAGGAGGCGACGCCGAGGTCCATCAGGGCGGCGTAGGCGCCGGCGTCGGAGGTGTAGGGGAAGGATTGGTAGAGGATGCCGAGGGTGCGCAGGCGCTCGCCGAGGCGGTGGATGAAGGCGCGCGTGTGGTTGAATGGTTCGTCGGGATCGTCCGTGCAGGGGATTTTTTTCCAGTCTTTGCCGCCGTCGGTCGCGGGATTGTAGTTTTTGCCGTTGCGGTTCGGGTGGACGTGGAGCTGGAGCGAGGTGATGGCTTTGATGCCGCCGCCGGCGACGAGGTCGTCGAGCATTTTCATGGTTTCCTCGCCGGATTTCGGACACCAGAGCAGGGTGCCGGACTCGGGCACGTGCTTTTTCCATTCGATGAGAAACTCCGGTTTGCTTGAGGCGACGATGACGCGGTCGCCGATGCCGGCGGCCCGCGCCAGGGCGGCGAGTCTGGCGAAGTCCACTTTTTTGATGTCGAGGTAGAGGCGCAGGCCGGGTTTGTCGGCCATGTAGGCGAAGACATCGGCTATTTTCGGGACGCGGCGGCCTTTGAATTGCTCGCCTTTCCACGCGCCGACATCGAGGGTTTGGAGAAATTCCCACGTGCTTTTTTCGACGGAGCTTTTTTTGAGATTTTCGTCGGCGCCCTTGATGAGGCGCGAGAAGTTGCGGTCGTGGAAGGAGACGATGACGCCGTCCTTGGTGGCGCGGACATCGGCCTCGGGGATGGTGCCGAGGGACCAGCCGAGCTTGAAGGCCTCCAAGGTGCCTTCCTCGGAGAGGTCGCCCGCGCCGCGGTGGCTTTGCACGACGAAGTTTTCGAGCGCGATGTGGTCGGTGACGTTCCAGTCGCCCTTGACGGGGGCGGCCCCGCCGGATGGGCAGGACGGATTCGGGGCGGAGGAAACAAGCGGGGCCGCGGCGAGGAGCAGCCATGCGAGGGCAATGCGGGGGATCATTTTTTTGATTTTTTGGTTTTAGATTTGGCCTCATCCGTCCGCGCGCCGGCGGTTTCGAGCAGCGCGCGGGCGCCAGGCTCGTCGATGACAAGGCCCTTGAGGAAACCGCCCGAGGCGGCGGCCAGGATGGAGGCGGAGCGGTCGGAGCCTGAGACCACGCCGATGACTTGCGGGATTTCGGCCAGTTGCCCGAATTCGACGCTCATCACGCGGTCGCGCCAAGTGGTGGCGCATTCCTTGCCGGAGGCATCGAAAAAGCGTCCGCAGATTTCGCCGACGGCCCCGGCTGTTTTCAAGTCGGCGATGTCCTGTTCCTTCAGGACGCCGCGCTCGATAAAGACTGAGTTGTCGAGCGTGCCGACGCCGACAATGGCGAGATTGGCCTGATTGAGGTGGGTGTTCACCACGCGGACTTGTTCGAGCGCCAGCAGGGCGTCGCGCATTTTTTTCTCGTGCACGTAGGCGGGGGTGTTCATCGCGACGAAGCTGCCGCCGAGGCGTTGGGAGAGCAGGCGACCGATTTCCTGGGCGTCGAAGGCGCTCACGGCCGAGTCCACGCTGCCCATGGACTGGACGACGACGGGGTGCTTGTTTCTGGACTCGGGGATGTTCTGGACCAAGGCGTGGATGGTGCGCCCCCCGGCGATGGCGATAACGTCCTTGGGCTGGATGAGCGATTCGAGCGCGCCGGAGGCAAACAGGCCGATGGTCTTGCGCAGGTCGTCGGAGGAGAGGCCGTCGGGCGCCTTGATGACGATGGCGACGGAGAACCCGAGCTGGACGCGCAGGCGGGCCTCAAGCTCGCGGGCGCGGGGTTCGTAATCCGCGACGGTGATGCGGACGATGCCGCGCTCGCGCGCCAGGGCGAGGAGTCGGGAGACCTTGGCTTGGGAGACTTTTACGAATTTCGCCACCTCGTTCTGTCCCATGCCCTCCACGTAATAAAGGCGGGCGGAAAGGTGCAGTTGGTCATCTGAATACCTATTCAGCATTGGAATTATTAAAACTTGGGTCGCTGTTCGCTGGATGTCAAGGG
>JAIRTK010000282.1 GCA_031254955.1 Opitutaceae bacterium | reverse complement strand
CCCTCGAACCTTGGGCTTTTTGAGGCGGCTGGCCAAATTGCAGAGTGCAAGCAGTGACCCGGCTCAGATTGCGAAATGCATTGAGGCAACTTTTGCAGAATTTTTATATTAAAATTAATTTATTGATTATCAGTTAATTATAAAATAACCCAATAGCTGGCATACGAATGGCTTTTATGGAGGCAGTTTCAACTACCATCACCATGAACCTGCCAAACGCCATCAGTCTGTTAACTCTCGGGATTATTATGCGGCTGCTGCCCATCATAGCGCCGTCGTGGGTGCCGGTTGACCCGTCGATCGGGATCAGCGCGCGCGCATTGTGGCTGATTTTGACCGGTTATGTGATTGGCGGGACGGGCGCGGTCTGGCTGTTGCGCGAGGGCGCGCGGAAAACCGTGGAGGCACTGGGCAAAGCCAACGCGCGGCTGCACACGCTGGCCGAGGCCCGGGCGGAACGACTCACCCGCCGCCCCGGCACCTTCCGGGACGCGGGCGCGCGCGTGAGGATGTAACACCGTCCCCCGCAAAAAATCGTTCTCTTACTCGTTCTCGTTCTCGTTCTCTCTTCAGAAACGTTTCGAGAACGAGAACGAAAACGAGAATGAGAACGAGAACGAGCAGGCGCAAGGGCGCGGGCGGGCATGAAAAGCGGTTTGCCAGGGGCGTGGCGCGGGGGTTCACTTTCCGGCTCTCATGTCCAACGCCGCCGAATCCTCCGCATCCTCCGCCTCCGCTCCCCCAGCCCCTGTCATCGACCGGTTCTCGCTGCCCGACGCAGCGGGGCATTTCGGCCCGTATGGCGGCGTGTTTGTGCCGGAAACCTTGATCACGGCGCTTCAGGAACTCGCGGCGGAATACGGGCGCGCGCGGGTGGACCCGGCGTTTCAGGCCGAGTTGCGTCATCACCTGAAGGAATTTGCGGGGCGTCCGACGGAATTGTATTTCGCGGAGCGCCTCACTGAACACTGCGGCGGGGCGAAAATGTATTTCAAGCGCGAGGACCTGCTGCACACCGGCGCGCACAAAATCAACAACGCCCTCGCGCAGGCCCTGCTCGCGCGGCGCATGGGCAAGACGCGCGTCATCGCCGAGACCGGCGCTGGCCAGCACGGCGTGGCGACCGCGGCGGCCTGCGCGAAACTCGGCCTGCAATGCGTGGTTTACATGGGCGCGCACGACATGGAGCGCCAGGCGCTGAACGTGTTTCGCATGAGGCTCATGGGCGCGGAAGTGCGCGGCGTCGAGGCCGGGCAAAAAACCCTCAAGGAGGCGATCAACGAGGCCATGCGCGACTGGGTGACGCATGTGCGCGGCACGCACTACATCCTCGGCACGGCCTACGGCTCGCACCCGTATCCGATGATGGTGCGCGATTTTCACCGCGTGATCGGCCTTGAGGCCAGGGAGCAAATCCTCGCGCGCGAAGGACGCCTGCCCGACGAGATGATCGCGTGCGTGGGCGGCGGCTCCAATGCGATCGGGTTGTTCTTCGAGTTTTTGGAGGAACCCGGCGTGCGCCTGATCGGCGTGGAGGCCGGCGGACGCGGCCTCACGCGCGGCGAGCACGCGGCGCGTTTCGCGGGCGGACGGCTGGGCGTGCTCCAAGGCTGCAAGACCTACCTGCTGCAAGACGACGACGGGCAGATCGAGCCGACGCACTCCGTGAGCGCCGGCCTCGACTACGCCGCGGTCGGCCCCGAGCACACCTACTATCGCGACCGTGGCCGCATCGAGTTCGCCAGCGCGAGCGACGACGAGGTGCTGGAGGCCTTCCAGCTTGTCTCGCGCCTGGAGGGAATCATCCCCGCGCTCGAAAGCACGCACGCGATCGTGCACGGGATGAAGCGCGCGAAGGCGCTGCCCAAGGACAAGCTCGTCGTGGTGAACCTCTCGGGCCGGGGCGACAAGGATGTGCGGCAAGTCGCCGCGATGCTGGAAAAGGGAAAGCCCCAATCCCCATGACCCAATCTCCCCAAAAAATTCCAAACCGAGGTTACGCGGAGACGGAATTTTGCAAGGCCTGACGCTACACAGCTACACAGCGCGCAACCTCAGTGATAGCATACTCCTTTGTTAACCGAGATTAAACGCGAGGCAGAGCGGGCCGGGTGGCAATGCGGTTCGGGGTGGCACGGGTGGTTCGCCCGTGGACGGTGTTCCGCGCCGCAAACCTCCCGGACACATGGGCGAGTCGCTCATGTCGCTCAATCGCATGAGCGAGGACGCCCATACCACGCAATCCCGTCCATGCCACGCAATCCCGGCCCTGCCACGCAATTCTGCCTATGCCACACAATCCTGCCAGCCGTCCGCATAACCTCAGTTAATCACTGATGTTACGCGGCGGGTCTCTTATGGAGTGCGGCGACCTGTCGCCGCTTTGGACGGGCCGACCAGTCGGCCCGCCCCGTTTTCCCTTGGGCTATCCTTGGGCGGCGGGGCGGCGCGACAGGTCGCGCCGTCAAAAGCGGCGAGAGCTCGCCGCACTCCCAAAACAGGCCTCGCCGGGCCGCTGGACGGGGGCCGCGT
>JAIRTK010000269.1 GCA_031254955.1 Opitutaceae bacterium | reverse complement strand
GCCCACAAAAACGACCGGACGCTCGCCCTCATCGAGCAAGCCGGCGCACAGGTCCGCTTCCTTCCTGCTTACTCTCCCGATCTCAACCCTATCGAAATGATGGGGAGCAAGCTCAAGGCACTCCTTCGCAAGGCCCAGGCTCGCACCCACTTGTTACGAGCCACACTGGCGTCATAAGAAGTGACGTGTGTTTGCCGAAGTGCCGTCACAAAGGGAGGTGATGTTGTGATGTGAGTGAGGCAACAATGAGTGCCGCCAGTGCCGTCGTATTTTTTGTAAAACGCCCCCTCTGGACCGAGTCTGCGCCGTCAGTGCCGTGGGTTCGATGCTGGACAAACGGGAGGTGCCGGGGTGTGGGTTTTGGCATGAAACCCGCCCGCCCGCGATTTGTGAGTGATGCCGACGCCTTGAGTGCCGTGCTTTTTCGCTGAAGCAGGAACGCTGCCCGCATTGCGGCAGGTTTGGCACGCTCAACCGCCACAGCCGCCTCACGGGCAAGGGTTTTAGTGCTCGCTGCGAACGGGTGCCGCGCGGTCAGCGGGTGTTTTGCTCGAATCGCAACCGTCGCGGCGGATGCGGGCGCACGTTCGCCATCCACCTTTCAACGGTGCTGCCGCGCCACGGCGTGGATGCGGCGTTGCTCTCGCGTTTGCTGGCCGGATTGCTCGCGGGACTGTCCGTCAAGCGCGCCGCCGAGGCGTTGCGCGCGCCCTTCGCGCTGGAAACCTTTTATCACCTGCTGGCGCGGTTGCGCCGACGGCTTGACGCCGTGCGCACGCTGCTGTGCCGGGAAACCGGCCCGCCGGCCTGCGGAGACTCCGATCCGCTTTTGCAGACCATCGCGCATTTGCGCGCCGCCTGCGCGCCCCATGCCCGCGCCGATGGCCACGGCATGTGCGCGTGGTTCCAAACGCGCTTCCAGTGTCCGTTTTTGGGCTGAACCCCCCGCCGCGCAGGGCCGGCGCGCCGGGTTTGCCCCGCTGTTTTTGCCGGATTGCCACGACACGCCGGTTGCGCACCCGTTTTCCGGATGCGCGACAACGCGCCTTGGCCATGCGGCGGCCCTGCCAATCCCGTCCAAGCTGCCGGGCGTCATGAAAAATCCCACACCCTACCTGAAACTGCGCGTCCTCGGGGCCATCGAGACGGCCGAGGGCAACAGCATCATAGCCCGCATCAGAAACGTCTCGCAAACCGCCTTCACCGACGAGGACGGGCATCCGCGCTCGTTCACCTGGCGCACGATCCAGACGTGGCACTCGCGCTTCAAGAAGCACGGGGTCACGTCGCTGGAAAACACCCCGCGCTCCGACCGTGGCAAGCCGCGCAAAGTCACGCCGGAGGAACTGCTCGAAGCCATCCGCGCCGTGGCGCCCTCGGCGCATGCGAAGACAAAGTGCGGCGAGCCTCCGCGAAAGGCGCTGCTCTACCGCCTGTGCATCGAGCAGGGCCTGTTCACGCGCTCGCAGATCGCCCCGAACACCTTCAACCGCCTGGTCAACGAGCACGGGCTGCTCAAAAACGAAAACGAATGCGATGAGGCGGGAGGCCGGCGCCGGCTCGCCTTTGCCAAACCCTACGCCAACGACCTGTGGCAGGCCGACACCATGTTCGGCCCATATATACAAACGCCAAACGGTCCCGCGCAGGCGCGCCTGATCGCCTTCATCGACGACGCCTCGCGCGTGTGCTGCCACGGCGAGTTATTCATCAACGAAAACACCGACGCGCTCATGAGCGCGTTCCGCTCGGCTTTTTACAAGCGCGGAGTCCCGGCTTCATTACTGGTCGACAACGGTTCGATTTATACATCAAAAGAGATAATACAAATTTGCGCCCGCGTGGGCTGTTTGCTGGTCCATGCGCCGCTCCGCGATGGTGCTTCGAAGGGAAAGGTCGAACGCTTCTTCCGCACCGTGCGCGACCAGTTTTTATGCCGCGAACTGGACCTCGCGTCGCTCGATGCGCTCAACCGCCAGTTCAACCACTGGGTCGAGGAACAGTATAATGCGCAGACGCACTCCATCCTCGGCCTGAGCCCCCTGGAGCGCTTCGCCCTGGATCGCAACCGCATCCGCTTCCTTCCCCCGAATGAAACCAACGACGAACTGTTCTATGTCGAAGAGGACCGCCACGTGCGCGCCGACAACACGTTCTTTTTCCGCGCCGCCCGCTACGAGGCCCCGCGCCACCTGCCGGACCGCAAAATACAAGTGCGTTACCGGCGCAGCGACAAAGACCCCGGCGCCCCGGTCATAGTCTATTACAAAAACGAGCGCATGGGCCGCGCCCGCCTCGTCAACCTCGGCGCCAACGACCGCAGGCCGCGGCCGCCCGCGCCCGTCCCGGTCCCGCCGCCCGCGGAAGCATCATCCGTGTCCGAACGCCAACTACAAACACCGGAGGCCGCATCATGATCCGCGCGCACTTCGGCCTCCAGAAAAACCCCTTTGAAAACGAGGACAATCCCAAGCTCCTCGCACACCAGCAGGAAGTTATGGACCTCCTGCTCGTCCACGCCCAGCAAGGCGGGCTGTGTTTGATCCTGGGCGAGCCTGGCACCGGAAAAACGATCCTCAAACAATCAATCCTCCAACTCGACCCCAAGCGTTTTATAATCCCTGTAATAAATCGCACGCTGCACACCTGGCACAACACCCTGCGCATCCTTTGCGAGGCGTTTCATGTCGAGTTTGCCGGCTCCGACCACAAATGCGAACGGCTGCTCGTGACGGAAGCCCACAGGCTTCACCGATCCGGCAAACTGCTCATGCCCGTCATCGACGACGCGCACCT
>JAIRTK010000216.1 GCA_031254955.1 Opitutaceae bacterium | reverse complement strand
CTGTGTCATGACAAGGGTTTGGTTTTTATCTCACACAAAGGCGCGAAGGCGCGAAGTGCCGGCGGGCGTGTTATTATAATCCATTTCTTTGTGTCTTTGAGAGAGATAAAGGGCTGTTTGAGAAATCCGGTTTAATCGCGGAAGCGCGGAAGGGTGGAAACGCGGAAATTATTTTGTAATGATTGATTTTTATGAGATTCCGCGTTTCCGCCTCTCCGTGTTTCCGCGATTAAATCGAATTTTTCAAAACTGCCCTAAATGTTTTTTATTAAACAGAAGGAAACGGAGGGGACGAAGAATGCCTTTTGCGTTGTTGTTTTCTTGGTTTCCTTTGTTTTCTTCTGCTCAAAATAGAGATTTTTATTTTATTAACCACTAATAATCACTAATGGCCTGTTTGTTTTTATTGGTGTTTTGGTTATTAGTGGAAATCAGTGGTTGATTCAGTCGTCGAAAACAGCGGGGCGATTGCGGGGGTTGAGTTTTCTTGCGTGCGGGATTGTTTATTGGGCCTCGGGGAAGACGGTCCAGCGGAGGCGCGTGGCGCCGTAGGGGACGAGTTCGATGATTTCCGTTTTGTCGGAGAGGAGGAGCGGGGCTGCGGGCAGCGGCGGGTTTTTGCCGTCGGGGGTGAGCGTCCAGTTTTCGACGCGGCGGGCGGGGAGCGCGAGCGTGACGGGGGTCGTGGCGAGGTCCCAGGGGAAGCTGCCGCGCGTGGCGGCGGGGTTGGGGCGGACGCGGATGCGCGGCGCGGCGGCGGCGGAGAGGGCGTAGTTCCAGGGGCCGGCGGGCGTGAGGTCCCACGCGGGGTATTCGGGGCTGGTGTGGCGGAGGCCGGTGCGGGGGGTGGCGTGCTCGGGGATTTTGAGCGAGTAGAGCAGCGGGCCGCGCATGACGGCGAGGGCGTTGTCTTGCGTGCGGGTGATGCGGGGGCGCATGGGGAGGTCGAGGGTGATGGTGTCGCCGTTGGCGAAGACGCGGTCGAGGGCGTGGTAGGCGCCGGCGGCGGCGGGGGTGGCGGCGGTAGAGGCGGGGGCGGGGAGGCGGGATGGCGGGGAGGTGTTGATTTGGAGGGTCGCGCCGGCGGCCCAGGCGGGGATGCGGAGTTTCAGGGTGAAGCGGACGGGGGCGGGGGTCTCGACGCGGAGGGTGATTTTGCCGTCGAAGGGATAATCGGTTTCCTCGCGGATGCGGACTTCGGCGCCGGCGATTTTTGTCGTGAGGGTGTTGGGGGCGTAGAGGGGCGCGACGAGGGTGGTGTCGTTTTCGGCGAGCCAGAGTTGTCCGGCGTAGTTGGCGAGGATGCGGTGGACGGAGCCGGTGCAGCATTGGACGGTGTGGCCGGGGCGGTAGGCTTGGCGGTCGAGGTTGGCGGGGCCGAATTTGACGATGGCCGAGGAGGTTTGCGTCGAGACGGCCTGGTTGGCGGCGGAGAAGTATTGGTGGGATTTGAAGTCTTTTGAAAGGGAGCCGAGGCCGGCGTTGAGGACGGATTTTTCGATTTGGCCGGCGTAGCGTTCGTCGCCGGTGGCGAGGAGGAGTTTTTGGAGGACCCAGGTGTGGTCAACTTGGGCGCAGAGTTCGTGGACGTGCTCGGGGGCGTGGCCGGAGATGTCTTCGGCGGAGGAGATGGTGAAGGAGGGGAGGAGGTCGTCCTGATTGAGGGTCGCGATGGCGGCTTGAGCGGCGTCGAGGAGGGATTTTTCGCCGGTGGCGAGGTAGAGGTTGACGGGGTTGACGAGCATTTCGGCGGCGATGGCGCCGTGGCCTTTGACGGGGGCGCCGGCGAGGTAACGGGCGCGGGCGCGGGAGGGGTTGTGTTTTTCAAAGTTGGCGTAGGTGGCGGCGGCTTTTTCGAGGAGGCGGCGGTCGCCGGTTTTGAAATAGAGCCAGACCATGCCTTCGATGTTGGAGGCATCGCGGGAGTATGCGCCGAGGGTGTCGGGGAGGGCGAGGTAGTGGGTGGCGAGTTTTTGGAGGATGCGGGGGTCGCGGGTGGCGTCGTATTCGGAAAAGAGGACGCGGGAAAAGACCGCGAAGGGCCATTGCCGGGGGCTGAAGCCGCTTTCGCGGGTGAGGTTCATCTCGGCGGCGGTTTTGCCGAGGATGCCGTCGGGTTGCGGGTGGTCGAGGACGTAGCGGACGTTGGCGCGGCCGGTTTTTTGCCATTCCTTGTCGTCCAGGAGGACGGCGGCGCGGTGGATGCCGTCGAGGAGAAAGGCGGTTTGTTCGTAGCGCGACCAGGCGGCGGGGGTGATGAGGCCGATCCAGAGGTCGGAGTCGTAGGGGAAGCCGGAGTGGCGGTGGTGGGTGCCGAGGCCGTCGCGCTGGCGTTGGAAGAATTGGCGCAGCCAGCCTTCGGGGCGGATGGAGGTGAGGGGGAGGTCGCGGAGGATGCCGTGGTAGCGCGGTGGGGTGACGGCGGTGGGAGAGGCGGCGGCGGGGGTGGTGGTAGCGGGGGTGGGGATGGAGGGGGCGAGGGGGTTGGAAAGCGGCGGGACGTCGCTTCCGCTTTTTTTGGGGCGAGGCTCGCCCATGTAGATGAGGCGGACGCCGTCGGTCACGAGGTTGCCGTCGGCGTTTTTGTTGGAAAATTCGATGGAGAGGTCGGTGGTTTCGGTAATGGAGATGCCGGCGAAGGGGTGGCGGGGAAAGGGGGTGCCGCGGGCGGCGCGTTGGTCAATGGTGATAGCGCGGTCGGGTTTGCCGGGGATGCGGATGGTGGCGGTGATGTTGGCGGCGTTGGCGGTGTCGGCGGCTTGTCCGTGGACGACGCGGTAGCGGCCGGGGGCGATGCCGTGGAAGTCGTAGCGGATGGCGGCGGGGGCGTCTTTCAGGGCGCGGAGGTAGCCGGGGCCGGAGCAGAGGTTGCGGTCGCGCCGGGCGCCGCGGGGGGAGTTGGCGCGCCAGCGTCCGGTGAGTTCGCCGTTGGCGAGCTGGGGTTCCTCGTCGTCAAGGAAGTAGTCGGTGGCTTCGGCGTCGCCGACGGAGAGGTCGGTCGTGACGAGCCGCTGGCGTCCGGCGGCGTCCTCGACCAGGAGGGAGACGTGGTAAATTTTGCCGTGGGTGAAGGTGTGGACGGGGGTTTCGGTGGTGGCGGCGACAGCGCCGTCGCCGTTGAAATCCCATGCGATTTTGACGATGGGGTCGCGGAGGGGGCGGAGGATTTTCAGGGAAAATTCGACGGGTTCGGAGGGCATGGGGGTCTCGGGGGTGTGCGTGATGGCGATGGCGGGGAGCTCGTTGTCGTCGAGGCTGGCGTTTTCTTTGCGGAGCCGGGCGCGGAGGGTCTGGGGGTCGAGTTTTTGCTGGGGGATTTTTTGTTGGTGGGCGAGGGCGGCGGCGGTGCCGGCGGCGTGGCCGAGCATCATATAGACGGGTTCCATGCGCAGGGAGCAGTAGGCGACGTGGGAGGCGGAGCAGCAGAGGGGGACGAGGAGGTTGCCGGGTTGGCCGGGGTGGTCGGGCGGGCAGAGGACGCCGTAGGGGATGTCGTAGGGGGCGGGGACGTAGTGGCGGGTGTTGTCGAGGAGGCGGGGTTTTTTGGGGTCGGGCTGAATCCAGCGGACGACTTTGCAATCAATGCCATAGGAGCCGGTCGCGATGCCGTCGGGCTGGGCGCGGGTTTGGGTGATGTCCTGCTGGGTGAGGACGCGAAGGCCGACCATGCGGCGGGCTTCGCGGACATAGAGCTGGAAGGGGAAGTGGCGGTTGCCGGTGTATTCGTCTTTCGGATACCCCCAAGCGGCGGCGTCGTCGCGCCAGGCTTGGGGGAAACCGGGGTGGGTCGCGTAGTAGTAGAGCTGGGATTGGGCGTAGTCGCGGATGCGGGCCGCGATTTTTTCGCGCGCGGGCCAGTCGGAGACGGCGTAGTTTTTGGAGGAGTCGCCGTCGTCGAACCAGTTGGTGTCATATTTGTCGTTGGGGTTGGCGCGTTTTTCAGCGCCGACGTAGAGGTCAACGAAGCGGGCGCGCCGGCCGTTTTTGATGGCATTGACGGTGCCGGACATTTTTTCAAACGGCGCCGGGTCGTAGTGTTCGGGCTTTGCGAAGGGGACGGTGTTGCCCGGCTTGTTGGTCAGGGTGACGCGGTAATTGTAGGACATGGTGCGGTGGTCGGCCTGTCCGATTTTGGCGGGGTCGGTGTCGGCGGCGATGCCGGCGAGGGTTTCGCCGTATTGGGAGCGGGCCTCGCGTCCGACGGTCCAAGGGACGCCGGCGGCGGCCATGAGGTCGCCTTCGTAGGAGGCGTCGATGAAGCGGTCGGCGGCCAGGGTGAGGGTTTTTTGCGGGATGAGGGGGACGGGAAGGGCGGCGGCGGGCGTGGCGGCGACTTGCTCGAAGGTGGCGGTGGCGATGCCGCCGCCGGGGCGCCGGGTGAGGGAGAGGAAGCGGTGGTTTTTGACAACGACGACTCCCGCCTCGGAGAGCATTTGCCCGAAAATGAACTCGGCGATGCGCGGCTCGAAGTGGTAGCCGCCACGGCAGCGTTTGTATTCGATGGAGTCTTTGCCGTGGGTCTTGAGATAATAATCGTGGACGCGTCGGAAAAACTCGGCGGAGAGACCGGAGATGGTGGAGGCGTCGCCGGCGTCGGTGTCCATGAGGCCGCTTGCCATCATGCCGCCGACATGGTTGTGCATCTCGACGAGCACGACGCGCAGGCCGTTGCGGGCGGCGGCCACGGCGGACATGACGCCGGCGGGCGAGCCGGAATAGACGAGCAAGTCGGGCGCGGGCGCGGCGGCGGCGGCGGGTGTGGCGGAGGCAGGCGCGGTGGCGACAGGCGCGGTGGGGGCGGCGGGCGCAGACGCAGCGGCGGGCGCAGACGCGGGTGCGGCGGCGGCAAGGGCGAGGAGCGGGAGGAGGAGCCGGGGGGACGGGAGTTTTCGGGATGGTTTTGTTTTCATGCGGTGTGCGGGCGGCGGCGGCGGGTCGCGCTCTTTTTTGTGATTTCGGAATTTGGGCTTTTGGGGGATTTGGGGATTTGTGATTTTCAACTGCGTGCGTCGTCCACAGGGACGGGGTGACGAAAATCAAAGGGGACTTCTGGAAATTCAGTTTTTAACCGCGAAAGGGCGCGAAAGGGCGCAAACTATGAATCGGAAAAAGCGCATGATTTATTAACCGATGTTGCGCGATCAGTTATTAAAAAGAATGCTTTTTATAAATTTGGCGGGTTTTCGCGGATTTCGCGGCTGGCCTGGTTTTTATTTAGAAGTCCCCTGGAGTCGCGAGCGCGGGACGGGCACGGGTTTGCCGTCGCGCTCGATGACGGCTTGGCGGAAATTGTTTCTGGCCACGGGCGCGTAGTCGTGCCCGGCGTTGGACGGGTAGACGCCGATGTACACAAGCGGCGCGGCGCCGGTGTTCACCGTGCGGTGCGCGGTGCGGCCGGGCACATACACCACCGAATGCGCCGTCAGCGGCACCAGGCGGCTTTCACCCGAGGCTTCGTCCTCCAGCAGCATCGCGCCTTCGCCCGCGAGTCCGATGTATATTTCGGCGGCGGGGCGGTGCGCGTGCACATGGCCTTTTGTCATATAATATTCCGCGCCGATTTTTCCCGGCTGCAAAATGCCCAGCCCGTAGTGCAACTGGCCGTCGCCGGACGCCGGCTCGACCGAGCTTACCGAGTATAAAAGCGGATTGCCCCGCGCGAGCGCCGCCTCGAACGCGGCTTCGTCCGCGAAGCAGCCGCGCAGGTCGGCCAGCCGCCGCTCGGCCATCGGGCGGTTTCCGAGTCGCGCCGATTCGAGCGTGTAGCGGACAAACAGGTCGTCGCGCGCAATTGAGGCGAGCGGGCATGGCGGCGGTGGGTGGTTGGTGTTGCCGGTTGTCATGGTGGTTTTGTTGGGAAGGTTCAGCGCAGCGGGAGCGGGAGCGTGTTGGCGCGGCGGGGGTCGAGGCGGACGGGCGGGGGCGCGGGGGCGCCGGGGCGCGCGGGGGCGTGGACGACGAGGGCCTTGCAGGATGTGTCGGCGAGCGGGGCGACGGTCAGCGCGGCGGTGTCGCCGGCGGCGTTGACGCGCAGGGCGAGCGTGAGTGGGCCGAAGGGCGTGGCGATGCGGTCGAGGCGCGTTTCCATGCCGGGGCGGAGCCATTCGGCGGGGATGCCTTCAAGGAGGTGCAGTTCGTCGCCGCGGTCGAGGGCGACGAGGTGGACGGCGAGTTCGGCGAAAAGCGCGCTGGCCCAGTTGTGCGGCATGTCGCCGATGTAGAGGTCGGGCTGGTAGTCGCGCGGCGGGTGTTCCTCGCGCCAGGCGTAGAGCGGCGAGGCGTGGTTGGCGAAGGCGTAGAGTGCGTCGGCGGCGCGTCCGGGTTCGCCGGTCCAGAGGCAGGCGTGTCCGTAGAAGCCGGCGAAGTAGGCCCAGATGCCGTAGTCGATCCAGCCGGTGCCCATGACCATGCCTTGGTGCAGCGTGGTGTGGAGCATGGCGAGCGTGCCGTTGGCGACGGGATCGTCCGGGGAGAAAATCTGGCCGGGATACACGGCTTGGCAAAACGCCCATTGCGCGCGTTGCGGGAGCGGGTCGCGCCATTCCGGTGTCATCACGGTCGGCAGGTAGCGGTTGCCAAAGTCGTCAACGGCGAGGTCGCGTCGCGCGGCTTTTTGGAAGGCGGCGAAGAAGTCGTCATAGTCGGCTTCGAGCGCGGCGGCTTCGTCGTTTTTGCCGAGCCAGCGCGCGGCGGAGGCGAGGGCTTTGAGGCCGGCGAGGTTCCAGTAAATGTTGGAGTATTCGGGGGCTTGTTTGTCGCGGTCGCCGGTGTGCTCCCGTCCGGTCAGGCCGCCGTCAATGAAGCCGGGCGGGATGAGGCCGTCGTCGAGCGGCGTGTCGTTGGCGAGCGTGTCGGCGCGGAGTTTTTTGATGATGGCGGCGGTTTTCTGGAGGCGAGGCCAGACGGATTCGAGCCAGGCTTTGTCCTGCGAGAGGCGCGCGTGGCGGACGCAGGTCCAGAGGACGAGGCCGTTTTCTTTCCAGAATTTTTTGATGACTTCGAAGCTGCCGTCGGGTTGCTGCCGGGAGAGCGTGTGCATGACGCCGTCGCGGGCGTCGGCGGCGCGGTCGAACAGGGTGGCGGTTTCGAGGAGGGTGGCGCCGTCGGCGATCCAGAGGCCGCGATAGCAGGTGGGGCCGACTTGGAAGCAGAATTTGCCGTCCTTGATTTCGCGCGCCTGCCAGATGCCGCGCAGGGAGGCGTCGATGAGGTTTTGGATTTCGGGGTCGGGCACGGTGACGCGGCCGTAGGGGATGCCGGGGTGGTTTTGCCAGAAGGCGACCATGCGGTCGCGCAGTTCGGCGGGGTCGGCAACGGCGGCGACGGCGGCGCCGGTGGTGGTGGCGCTGGTGGTGGTGGCGAGGGCGTCGGCGAGGAGCGAGGGGCGGGCGTTGTCGTGCACAACAAAGACGCGGCGGGTTTCGCCTGGGGCGAGGGTGAGCGGCGCGAACTCGACGAGTGTCTTGAAGGCGGAGAGGTTGCGGCGGACGCGCGCCGGCTCAAGCGAGGCGACGAGGCGCGCGCCGTCCGGCAGCGTGGCGACGCGGCCCGAGACGGCGGTCCGCGCGGCGGGCGCGTCTTTTTTCCCGGAGGGCGGGCGGGTGTTGATGACGAGGACGGGGCGGATGGTGACAGCGGCGGCGGCGGGGTTGCGGATGGTGGTGAGGATGATGTCCTCGCGGTCGCCGGCGGCGGCGGGATCGGCGTTGGCGGACAAGGCGGCGGCGTTGGCGAATGTCTCTTGCGTGATGTCGAGTCCGGCGCAAACCGCGGTGGTGATCACGACGGGAACGCGCGCGGAATGCAGACGCTGGCCGGTGAAGCGCTGGTTTTCGTCGGCGAGAAAATGCGCGGTGGCGAGGTAGCCGCGGCGCGGGCGCGGTTGAAAGTTGAAGAGCGGCTGGCCGTCGCTGTCGTTGACGTATCCGAGGAGAAGCTGGCCGAGCGGGCCGACGAGGGTTTTGCAGGTGTCGTCGGGCAGGCCGATGAGGGACTGGTGCCAGGCGGGCGCGAAGCGGTAGTCAACGGAGCGCGGCGGCGTCCAGGCGGCGTCCGGCGGCGTGCCGGCGGCGGCGCAAACGGGTTGAGGGGCGGAAAGACTGATGGCTGAAAAAAATGCCATCAGGATGATGCGGTGCGCGGTGCATGGGGGAGTCATGGCGGGATTGGGTTTTTCGGGTTGTTGGTTTTTTTTCGGAGAGGCCGCGCGCGCGTCGGGAGGCGCGGGCCGGTCAATGCGGATAACTGCGTGGATTGCGCGGTGGCGACGAGAGAGAGGGGGGCGTTGCGCGCGGTCAGGCCGCCTCCCCGTTTTGGGTTATTTTTGAGAAATCCAGCGGCGGCGGCGGGATGACGCCGCCCGCCCGGAGGGCGTTGAGCGCCGCCCCGTGCAACGTGCCGCCCTTGGGTTCGACGATGCGGGCCGACGGGCAGAGCTTGCGGATTTCCGCCTCGATGAGCGGCTGATAGGGGGCGCCGCCCCGCGCGCAGCTTCCGAGCAGCACGACCTGCGGGCCGCGCGGAAACACCAGCGCCCGGCTCGCGCCCGCCACCAGGCCCGCCAGCGCGCGCGCGCCCGCCACGAGCAGGCGGTGCGCGGTCGCGTCGCCCTCGGACGCCAGGCGCGTGACCACCGGCGCGAAGGCGGCGATCTCCGCCGGCGTCCACGGCTGCGCGTAGAAGCGCGCCAGCATGTCGTCCGGCTCGGAAAGCCCCAGAAACGCCATCGCGGCAGGCAGCAGGCGCGTGTCCGCCGCCCGCTTGTCGGCCACTCGCGCCGCCGTCCGCAACGCGTTGAGCGCGAGGCCGAACGCCCCGCCCTCGTCGTCAAGCAGCCAGCCCCAGCCGCCGCACATGAAGGCCCCGCCCGCGCGGTCGATGCCGAGGCAGTTTGTCCCCGTGCCCGCGATGAGCGCCACCCCGGCCTCGCCCCGAAGCCCGCCCGCGTGGGCGTTGTATAAATCATTCATCACCGTGACCGCGCCGGCGGGCGCCAGCCCCGCCGACTCCGCCGCCGCGCGCACGCGCAGCATGTCGCCGCGCGCCTTCACGCCGGCGCACCCGAGAAACGCGTGCTCCGCCGGGCGCGCCTTCAGGCCGGCGTCCGCCCAGGCCGCGTCCGCCGCGGCGCGCAGGTTCCGCGCCGCGGTCTCCATGCCGGTGTTGTGATAATTCGACGGACCCGCCCCGCCCGCGCCGGCGGCGACGCCATCGGACGACACGACCACCGCGCGCGTGCGCGTTCCCCCGCCATCAATGCCGAGATACCAGGACATGCCGGGGATTTCGCTTGCCGGGACCGGCAAGGCGAGCGAAATAACATTTTATAACATTTACCGCCCAATATAACATGCCCGCCTCGACCCGCCACCAGCGCATCCTCTCCCTGCTTCGCGACCGGGGCCGCGTCGCCGCGTCCGCCTTGCGCCGCGAGCTGGGCGTCACCGCCATGACCGTGTGGCGCGACCTGCGCCTGCTGGAGGAGCTTGGCCTGTTGCGCCGCGAGCGCGGCGGCGCGCGCCCGGCGGCGCTGGCCGCCGGCGAGCCGGACTTCGAGATGAAAAGCGACGCGGCGGCGGCGGCGAAACAACGCATCGCCGCGCGCGCCGTGCGGGAGTTTGTCCGCGCCGGCGACACCGTCGCGCTTGAAGGCGGCACGACCGTCGCCGCCATCATCGACCACCTCCCGGAATCCCAGGTCTCCATCGTGACCAACAGCCTGCCCGTCGCGCAGCGCCTGCGGCTCCGCCGCCCCGCGCTCGCGGTGCGCGTGATCGGCGGCTGGCTGAGCACCGTTTCCGGCAACATGACCGGCCCCGACGCGCTCCGCGAAATCGGACGGCTCGCCGCCTCCGTGTGTTTCATCAGCGCGACGGCCTTCGACCGCGAAGTCGGCCCCAGCGACCCCAACCCGCTTGAAATCGAGGCCAAGCGCGCCCTCGCCGCCATCTCGCGCCGTGTCGTCCTGCTGCTCGACGCGGGCAAATTCGCCCGTCGCTCCGCCGCCGTCACCCTGCATCCGCGCCGGCTCGACGCCCTCATCACCGACAAGCGCCCGCCCGCGGGCATCCCGGCGATGCTGCGCCGGCACGGCGTGCGAACCTTGGTCTGCCCGGCGTCCACCGCGAATGACGCGAAAAGCCGCGACTAGGGCGGCATGATGCGCCAATCGCGAATGCTGCGAAGAGCCGCGAGTAGCTGGCTGAGGGGGAAGCCGATTTTGCCGACAAGAGCGTCAGCCGCGAATAACGCGAAGAGCCGCGACCAAGGCGGCATGATAATAAACTACATGTTCGCCAACCCGGTTTTCGCCGTGATGCAAAATCCAAGTCGCTTCAAACAATGGCCAAAGGCGGCGTCACCGGGCGCTTCGCGCCCTCTGCCACCGCACTCCATAAAGGCGCCCCCAAAAAAGCTCTTCATAGAAGCATTCCATAAAAGCGCCCCATAGAGTATAACTGAAGTCACGCGCCGCCTCTGTCGTAACGCAGACTTCCAAGTCTGCTTCAGGGCGGGCCATCGGCCCGTCAGCAGGTTGAGTTCCGAGCGAAGCGAGAAGCCTGACAGCCTGCGCTACGCAAGCAGCGCGTAACCTCGTCCATAAGAGTGCCTAACAAAACAACCCACGCAAAGACGCAAAAAGACCAATGAGGTCTGTTGTGACACAGAGGACACAGAACGCAACCCGCAGAGACCACGAAGCCCCTGCCTGAACAGGTCTTTTTTCTCTGTGTTTTCCGCATCAACGCTCTGTGTCCTCTGTATCGGAGATTTGTGTCCTCTATGTCACAACAGCCCCCCCCTCGATTTTTCTTTTTAATAGATGCTCTAAGTCTGATTGGAAAAGTATATATCAACTTGCATATAATCCCCACACCCTCCTCCCGCTTCTCTCCCACCTCCCACCTCCCTCCTCCCCCA
>JAIRTK010000212.1 GCA_031254955.1 Opitutaceae bacterium | reverse complement strand
CAGGGTGAGGTCGAGGGTTTCGCGGCTGGTCTCGAAGGGTTTCACGACGATGGCGCGTGTTGCCTCGGCGAGGATTTTTCCGTCGCGGCGGAGGCGGATGGCGAGCGTGCCGGAGTGCGTCGCGGCGGTGTCGTTGATGATGACGCAGGGGAAATCGCGGGTGAGGCCGGGCGGGTAGGTTTCCTCCCACGCGTCGAGCGCGACGCCGACAGGGGCGAAGGCGTCGCGGACGTGTTGATAAAATTCGGGTTCCCATTGCAGGCTGGCAACGTCGAGCCAGTGGTCGCTGGTCTGGCCGTCGGGGCGGTCGTAGCCGAGCATGGTGAAGTGGAGCACGCCGGCGGCGGTGCGGCGGGAGCGCCAGAACTCGGTGTCGGCGGCGAGCCAGCGGGCGTAGAGGCGGCGGCGTTGCGCGGTGGTGGAGTCGGGGCCGAGGAGGTTTTGATAAAGCTTTTCGGTGAGCGTGGTGGGCGAGCCGTCGCGGTTGAGCCAGAGCCAGGCGTATTCGTTGATGATGACGCCGAAGCCTTGGGAGCCGGGGATTTTGCCCCTGCTTTTTTTCCACGGGGCGGGGTCGGCGTTGGCGAGGCCGGCGAGGCGGAAGTTCACGCGCGGCGGGCGGTTGCTGAAGTGGTAGGGGTGCTCTTCCAGCACGTCGCCGGGGCGCGCGGGCGGTTCGTAGCTGTTGTCCCAAGGGCGGTCGGAGAGGTCGAGGGCGCGGACTTGCTCGACGGCGGGGCCGGTCTGGGTGGAGACGGTTTCGTTGGTGGCGTCCCAGATGATGACGCAGGGGTGGTTCCAGCGTTCGCGCATCCATTCGGAGTATTCACGGACGAGTTGCGGGGTTTTGAGTTCGGCGGGCCAGTCGTTGCGCAGATACCAGATGGGAAATTCGTCCTGGATGAGGATGCCTTCCTCGTCAGCGATGTCATACCAGAACTCCGGCGGGAACCCGATGCAGTAGCGGAGCGCCTCCCAGTGCATGTCGCGGGCGCGGCGGTGGAGCGCGCGCACCCAGTCGCGGTCCCACGGCAGGGCGGCGCGCGCGGGGTCTTCGAAAAAGCGGTAGAGGGTGATGTTGGAGCCGCGCAGGTAGTGGGGTTTGCCGTTGAGGAAGGGTTGCCCGGTTTTTTTGTCGAAGTGAAACTCGCGCATTCCGAAGCGGGCGGTGAACTCGTCGCCGTCGGTGCGGACGGCGGCTTCGTAGAGGAAGGGGTCGGTGGGCGACCAGAGGCGGGCGTTGTCGATGGGGAGAACGAAATCAGTCTCGCCGGAGGCGGCGAGTTGCCCGGTGGCGGTGGCGACGACGCGGCGGCTTTTCCATTCGCGGATTTCGAGGGAAACAGGCGCGGCGGCGGCGCCGGTGGCGGTGGTGGCGGCGGTATAGACGCGGATTTTTGCGCGGCTGGCGGCGATGTCGGGCGCGATCTGGATATTTGCGATGTGTGGCGCGCCGGTGAGGATGAGTTGCACGGAGTCGAAGATGCCGGGGATGTAGCGGCTTTTTTCAAAATCGAAGCCGTCGGGCACGGACGGACGGACGGCGGCGCGGTCGGCGCCGACGCGGATGACAAGCTCGTTTTCGCCGGGCTTGAGCGCGGCGCGCGCGTCGAGGAGCGCGGGCGTGAAGCTGGGCGCGTGGTCGCCGAGTTGCCGGCCATTGAGGAAAACGCGCGCGCCGAACATGGCTTTGCCGATTTTGAGCGTCGCGGCAGGCGGCACGGGGCCGTCGAGCGTGAAGGCGCGGCGATACCAGAAGGCGTCGCGCTTGGGGTCTTTTTGCAGAAGCGTGCGGCGGTCGGCGACGGGCGGGGCGATGGCATCGAAGGCGGGCGCGGCCATGTCCACGAGGCCGGGCACGGGCACCTCGCGGCTGAGGGCGGCGGCGGGTGGCGGCTGCGCCATGCCGCCTTCGGCGATTTGCCACACGCCGTCGAGCGAGACGACGCGGCGGAGCGGGATGGCGGTGACGCTGGCGGCGGTGACGCTGGTGGTGGTGGTGACGGTGCCGGTGCCGACAGCGGTGGTGGTGACGGCGAACGCAAGCGCGGCGGTGGCGGCGGCGGGCGGGCGGAGGAATTTTGGGAACAGTTTTGTTTTCATGCGGTGGCTTTTTGGGTGGTTTCGGGATTTATGTTTTGGGTTTTGAGGACACAGAGTTCACGGAGCGCGGCACACGGAGTTCGCAGAGTGGGCGGCTGCTTTTCCTCTGCAAATTTTGTGTCGGAGCTTTGTGCGTTCTGTGTCATGACAAGGGTTTGGTTTTTATCTCACACAAAGGCGCGAAGGCACGAAGTGCCGGCGGGCGTGTTATTATAATCCATTTCTTTGTGTCTTTGAGAGAGATAAAGGGCTGTTTTAGAAATCCGGTTTAATCGCGGAAGCGCGGAAGGGTGGAAACGCGGAAATTATTTTGTAACGATTGATTTTTATGAGATTCCGCGTTTCCGTTTCTCCGTGTTTTCGCGATTAAATCGAATTTCTTAAACTGCCCTAAATGGTTTGTTTTTATTAAACAGAAGGAAACGGAGGAAACGAAGAATACTTTTTGCGCTGTTGTTTTCTTGGTTTCCTTTGTTTTCTTCTGTTCAAAATAGAGATTTTTATTTTATTAACCACTAATAATCACTAATGGCCTGTTTGTTTTTATTGGTGTTTTGGTTATTAGTAAGAATCAGTGCTTGATTCAGTCGTCGAAAACAGCGGGGGCGATTGCTGGGGTTGGGTTTTCTTGCGTGCGGGATTGTTTATTGGGCTTCGGGGAAGACGGTCCAGCGGAGGCGCGTGGCGCCGTAGGGGACGAGTTCGATGATTTCCGTTTTGTCGGAGAGGAGGAGCGGGGCTGCGGGCAGCGGCGGGTTTTTGCGGATTTCGCGGCTGGCCTGGTTTTTATTTAGAGCGTCTAACGAAATTACAATAGGGCAGGCCGAAAGACGGTATGAAAGGCGAGGATGCAGGGGCTTCGCTTGCGAAGCCCGTCGCGGAAGGATGCCACGGGTTTGCTTCCGCCAGTGCACCGGCGCAGTCGCATAAAACACAAACGCGCGCGACTGCCGTCCGGCAACGGGCTTCGCAAGCGAAGCCCCTACATCCGCCGCCGCGCACCTCTCTGTCCGCTGTGTCACTTCGCTCAATCCTTCTTTTTGTTAGACGCTCTTAGAAGTCCCCTGGAGTCGCGAGCGCGGGACGGGCACGGGTTTGCCGTCGCGCTCGATGACGGCTTGGCGGAAATTGTTTCTGGCCACGGGCGCGTAGTCGTGCCCGGCGTTGGACG
>JAIRTK010000153.1 GCA_031254955.1 Opitutaceae bacterium | reverse complement strand
CGCGCCCCGTTGCCAAGCATAGTGTCGCGGGCAAGGTCCGCTTCGCTCTCCACCATGCCCGCGACACCCAATCTGGCAACTATGGGGCGCGGAGGTTCGCTGGCCGCTGCCAGCACATTGAGGACCCGGCAGATGCGCCTCGTGACCCGAGTGCCGAGCATGGCTGGCGTTGCCAGCCCCACGGTTTGCGCGCCGCTTTTTGCAAGCCGGCGTTTCCGTTTCCTCCCGCTGCCCGTCCATGCAATCCACCGCCGGACGCGCCTGCCCCAAACTCAAGCTACCTTTGGCGCGACCGGCGCGGACGCTCCGCGCAAAGAATGCGACGCCGCGCCCCTGCAAACCGACCCGCCTGACGGAATCGAAAAAACGCCTGCCGCCGCCATCATGTCGCCACCCGGCACACGCGCACCAAGGCCGCAAACCACCCGCACCGGGTTGCCAAAAGGCTTCCCAACGACGAAAACCGCCTTTCCACATCGCCGGGAAGCCCCGACCGACGGGAAGGCAACCGGCGGAAAAATCCGCGCCTTCGACGCGCAACAACACTTATGGAAAATATCGGGACAAAAATAGGGATCGACCAACCAGACGGATTCCCGCATTATTAATGAATGGAAATTTGTATCCATGATTTAAATACAAATAAGAGATTCGCCCCGCGCCCAGGTCCCTCCGAAGGGTTGCCAAAAGGTTGTCCGAAATGCTGTTTTTTGCTTCCCATGCCTGCCACAACCTGCCACACTCTGCTTGTTCTAACTTACTAACCATCAATCAAGTCCGCTATTACTAGCGACTTATCCATGACGAACCTGCCGGCTGGAAGCCGACGCTCCCAGTCGCTGGCGCGGGGGGGTGGGGCACCACGGCTGGGCAACGGAAAGGGCGATGCGTTGGCATCGGAGAGCGTCATCGGGGAGCGCGCGCGTCCTGTGTGCCGCGTTCGGCGTCCCGCCGAACGTCTCCGTCGCACGGGCTTGGGTGGGACGCCCAAGCCTGCACGCGGGACGCGTGCGCTCCCCGGAGGGATTTGTCCTGCGTCGTTTCATCCGGGCACCATACGCCTAGGAAAAGCGATGGTCGTCGCGGGTGCTATGCGTGCTTGGGAGCTTTATGCAACTTTCAGCAGATGCATCCAAATTTGTTTTCAAGCTTTTGCGCATTTTGTTATGCCATTTCCCATCCAAATTCACACTTTGCAACGGGCGATTTTCCGCCAATTTCAAACGCGCAATGAGAATCCTCTCCCCCGATTCAGAGCCAAACGCATGGCGGAACTGGAGTGAGCTTGGCGTGGCCGGCACGCCGAGCTGGGCCGTAAACGGCTGCAAGTCATCCGGCTGGTGGCGCAGCACAACCCCACCGTCGCGCAGATAGCGCAGGCGTGCGGGGTGGGTCGCTGGACGGTGTTCAACTACGTGCGCAGGTCTCAGGAGGGCGGCGTGGCCGCGCTACTGGCCTCCGGTTACGCGGGTCGCACTCCACGCGGTCGCGTGGCCGAGGCCACTGCGTCCGAGCCGCGCGGGAAGCTCGAACAGGGTGGGTTCAAGCACGCGAAGGAGGCGCGGGCCTGGCTGGCCGGACGTGGCGTGGAACTGGCGCTCAAGATGGTGTAGGACAGGCTAAAAAAAGCTGGCGAGGTCTTGAAAATGCCGCGCAAAACCCACGCCAAAAAGACGCGGCACGGGCCGAGGCCTTCAAAAACAGTCTCGCCACCGAACTGCTAGCGCTGGCCCGTGGGCAGGACGGCCCCGTGTGGCTCTGGGGTGGCCGACGAGCACCGTTACGGCCTGCTGCCGGTCCTTCGCCGCTGCTGGGGGCTGCGCGGCGTGCGCGTGCACGCACCCTGGGCGACGGCGCTACCCATGAGGTTGCCTCTACGAGGTGCTGGAAATCGACGGCGCCAACAAGCGCGAGTTTCTCTTCGTGCCCACGGCGGACAAGGACAACAGCGTGGTTTTTCTCCGGCAAATCAGCGAGCTGGATCCCGATGCGCTGCACCTGGTCATCTGGGATAAGACCGGCTTCCACCCCCGCGACGGCGAAGCGTCGGTGCCCGCCAACGTGCGGTTGCCCGGTCTTCCACCCTATAGTCCCGAACTCAACCCCGTCGAGGGCTTGAGCGAGCGCATCAAGGACGCCGTCAGCAACCAGCTCTGGCCCCCCAGCACTCGCTGGAGGACGCCATCCTTGATGAAATCACCGCCCTCCGCAAAGGCAGTGCGGCTGTCCCCGGCATGATCCACACTTGGATGCGCGACCAGGCAACCTCCTCATATCCTTGCCAAAGTGTGATTTTATACCCTTTGCGAATGAAAATCACCCCCTTCAGGTAGGGCGAGGCGTCCCGCCGAGCCGTGGGAAGCGCTCGCGGCTCGGCTCGGCGGGACGCCTTGCCCTACCCTTAACGGCTTCCTTAGGGGGATTTTCATTGGGAAAGGGTATCAGATGGCGGGAGTTCTGAGGCTTGAGGCTCTTTCGAGAAGTCCGGCTCACCTTCCGAGCGAAGCGGGGTGCCCGCCTCCCTCTCAAAAAAATACTCTCCGCCGCGGCATCGCTCAGCCTCGGAGCCTTCACGTGGCTCGGGCTTCGCTTCCGTGTCATGCATCAATCCTGCCCGGAATTTTCATGTGGCTCGGGCTTCGCCTCCGTGCGGGGGCCTTCGCGCAGCTTGGGTGTTGAGCCTTGGGGCTTGGGCTTTTTTCCCGAGGCATCCCAGCGGGCGAGGATGCGACGGTGGATTTCGTCCGGCGCGAGGCCGTGCGCGGCGCGGAGTGTCTCCACGTCGCTGCCGTGCCCGACAAATGTGTCGGGCCAGCCGATGCGCTCGACCGCGACCGGGCTGCCGGCTTCTTGCAACGTCTCCAGCACCGCGCTTCCGAAACCGCCGGCGAGCACATGGTCTTCCATCGTCACGAACAAGGGCGCCGTGGCCGCTTGGGCCAGCAGTAGCCCGCGGTCGAGCGGCTTGACGTAACGGGCGTTGACCACGCCGACGGCAAGCCCTCGTCCGGCTTCCAGGCGCGCGGCGAGGGCCAGCGCTTCGTCCGCCATCGGGCCGAGCGTCCAGATGACGATGTCCGCGCCTTCCCGCAAGATTTCCGCCTGTCCGGGCGGCAGCGCGCTCGGGCGGGGTTTCACCGCGACGCCCGTCGCGGGGCCGCGCGGGTAGCGGATGAACGCCGGGCCGCGATGCGCGAGCGCGGTGTGCAGCATGTCGGCAAGCTCGTCTTCGTCTTTCGGTTGCATGATCAGGGCGTTGGGCACGGGTCGCAGGAAGGCGATGTCGAAGAGTCCGTGGTGGGTCGGGCCGTCGTGCGGGGAGAGTCCGGCGCGGTCGAGGCAGAAAGTGACCGGCAGGTTTTGCAGGCATACGTCGTGGACGATTTGGTCGAAGCCGCGTTGGAGAAAGGTGGAGTAAATCGCGACGACGGGGCGCAGGCCTCGGGCCGCGAGGCCGGCGGCGAAGAGCACGGCGTGGCCTTCGGCGATGCCGACGTCGAAGAACTGGCGCGGCAGCGCCGCGGCCAGGTGCGCGAGGCCGGTGCCCGAGGGCATCGCTCCGGTGATGCCGATGATGCGCGGGTCGGCTTGGGCGTGGCGCAGGAGCGCGCGTCCGAAAATTTCCTGCCAGGCCGGCGCCGGGGGCGCGGCGGGGGGCGCGGCGCGCCGGCTTTCGCCGGTGAGCGGGTCGTAGGGGCTCGCGCCGTGGAATTTCTCCGGCGAGACGAGCGCCGCGGGCAGGCCCAGTCCTTTTTTGGTCAGCACGTGGAGGAGGACGGGCGTGGCGCAGTTTTTCGCGAATTGGAGGTTCTTGATCAGTTCGCCGAGGTTGTGTCCGTCGATGGGGCCGAGGTAGCGCAGGCCGAATTTTTCAAAGAGGCTCGATTCGACGAAAAAGTCTTTGGTTTCGCGTTTCCATTTCATCCACGTGCGGTGCAGGTCGTGGCCGCCGGGCAGGCTGGTGAAGAATCGTTCCAGGTCGGCGTGGAGTTTGTTGTAGGTGCGGTTGGTGCTGAGTCGGTTGAGGTAGTGCGAGATCGCGCCTACGTTTCTGGCGATGGACCATTCGTTGTCGTTGAGGATGACGATGAGGCGGCGCGTGGTGGTGACGATGTTGTTGAGCGCCTCCATGGTCAGTCCGCAGGTGAAGGCGGCGTCGCCGCACAGGGCCACGACGTGGCCGTGCGCGGCGCGCAGGTCGCGGGCGACGGCGAGGCCGAGCGCGGCGCTGAGCGCGGTGCCGGCGTGCCCCGCGCCGAAGGCGTCGTGCGGCGATTCGGCGCGGCTCATGAAGCCGCTCGCGCCGCCGGTCTGGCGGAGTTTTTCAAAAAACGCGCCGCCGCGTCCCGTGAGCAGTTTGTGCGCGTAGCTTTGGTGCGAAACGTCGAAGACCAGTTGGTCGGCGGGTGTGTCGAAGACGCGGTGCAGCGCGAGGGTAAGCTCGACTACGCCGAGGTTGGGGCCTACGTGGCCGCCGTTGCGCGAGGTGACGGCGATGATTTCTTCCCGCAGTTCCCGGGCGAGGCGCGGGAGTTGGTCGGGCGCGAGGTGTTTGAGGTCGTCCGGCGCGTGGATGGTGTCGAGCAGGCGGGTTTGGCTCCCGCTTGGCTCGGGTTGGGCGTGGGCGTCGGGGGGGGGCATCGTCGGGACTGCGCGATGGGGCAAGGGAGAGGGCGAGGCGGCGGGATGTGGCGGCATGAGGTGGCGTCGGGGCGCGCGCGGCGGGAGAAGGGGCGGGGGGGCGCGGCGGGGGGGGCGCGGCTTAGAATTCCTCGTGGGTGGCGACGGGGAAAGGCGCGAAGGCGGGCGCGCCGGTTTTTTGTTTCTTGAGGATTTCGATTTTCATCCCGGCTTCCTTCAGGCGGGCTTCGCAGACTTTGAGTATGCGGGTGCCTTGCTCGTATTTGTCCAGCATCTCGGCCAGCGGGATGCGGCCGGTTTCCATCGACTCGACGATGCTTTCGAGTTGCCTGAGCGCCTCTTCAAACGCGGGCGGTTGGTCTGTTTTTTCGGGTTTCGCGTCCACGCGGCCACACTGTGCCGGCGCGGAATCGGTTTTCAACATCGGAAAATAATTTCGCCGGCTTATCGCGCGCGAAACAAGCGTAGCGGCGGATGTCGCG
>JAIRTK010000140.1 GCA_031254955.1 Opitutaceae bacterium | reverse complement strand
TTGCGATGGCAAACAGCTTTGGGAAACTTTTCACGCTCTCGACTTGGGGCGAGAGCCACGGGGCCGGGATCGGCGTGGTGGTGGACGGTTGTCCGCCCTTGCTGCCCGTCACGGCGGAGGAAATCCAGGCCGAGCTTGACCGGCGGCGCCCCGGCCAGAGCGACATCGTGACGCCGCGCAAGGAGGCCGACTCGGTGGAGATTTTGTCGGGCGTGTTCGAGGGCAGGACCACGGGCGCGCCCATCGCCATGCTGGTGCGCAACACCGACCAGCGGCCCGGCGCCTACGACGAGATGCGCGAGAAATTCCGCCCGTCGCACGCCGACTTCGCCTACCAGGCGAAATACGGCATCCGCGACCACCGCGGCGGCGGGCGCAGCTCGGCGCGCGAGACCATCGGGCGCGTCGCCGCCGGGGCCATCGCAAAAAAAATCCTCGCGACGGCGGGCGTGGAAATCCGCGCGCATGTCACGCGCATCCACGACATCGCGATGCCGGAGGACGCGGCGGCGGAGTTTCCGACGCTGGCGGCGGTCGAGGCGAATGCCGTGCGCTGCCCGCATGAGGAGACGGCGGCGGCGATGATCGAGCGCATCAAGGCCGTGCGCGCCGAGGGCGACTCGGTCGGCGGCGTGGTGCGGTGCCGCGTGCGCGGCGTGCCGGCTGGGTTGGGCGAGCCGGTGTTTGACCGGCTGGAAGCCGACCTCGCCAAGGCCATGCTGTCGCTGCCGGCGACGAAAGGCTTCGAGATCGGGAGCGGGTTCGGCGCGGTGGCGTTGAAAGGCTCGCAGCACAACGACAGCTTCGCGCCCGACGGCAAAGGCGGCGCGCGCACGGTGACGAATCGCTCCGGCGGCGTGCAGGGCGGCATCAGCAACGGCGCGGAGATATGGTTCAACACCGCCTTCAAGCCGACCGCCACGATCCTGCAACGCCAGCAAACCGTCGATGCGCGCGGCAGGGAGACGGAACTGGCCGGGCGCGGGCGTCACGACCCGTGCGTGGTCCCGCGCGCGGTGCCGATCGTCGAGGCGATGACCGCGCTCGTGCTGGTCGATCACTGGATGCGGCAAAAGGCGCAGCGCGGGACATTCGGGTTTTGAAATCGGAGTGGACGGGGAACCGCGAAAGACGCGGAGGACGCGAAGGACGCGAAGAAAAGTTTCCCGCTATTTTCGATGTCTGAAAACAACCAATTCTTTGTGGCAAAAGAGCCGCAAAGAAGCACAAGAAGCACAAAACTCATCGCTCTCATCCTGTGCCTTTGTCAGGCCACTCGGCTCCGCCTCGTAGAGCGCCGCTTTGAGGCCCTTGAAAACAAACCCGCCATTCAAAACAGCGAAGAACCCGAAGAAACGACCGATTGATTAAAATCTCTTTGCAACCTTCGCGTCCTCCGCGATTCATACGATTCTGATTCTGGTTTTCAACATGAGCAAAACGGCACCACCCCTTGTTTATGTCATCCTCGGCGCCCCCGGCTCGGGACGGCGCGAAGTGCTGACGGATTTTGTCAACGACGCCATGGACGACGATGAGCGCCCGCTGGTTTTGCTCGCGGACACCGAGGCGCCCGACGCGCGCGACGCGAAGCTCGGCGAACTGTTCCGCTGGACGTGGCGCGAGACCGGCGGCGGGCCGGAAGGCCGGGACGGCGCCATCGCGACGACGGACGGCATGGCCGCGCGCGTGGCGGCGGCGACGCATGTGTTTTTCGTGACCGACGGACGCCGCGACCCGGTCGGGCAAGTCGAGGCCCTCAAGCCCTGGCTGGCCGAGATGGGCGGCGAACTGGCGCGGATTTTGTGCGTGGTGAACTGCCGCCTCGCCGAGGCGCACCGCGAACTCGGCGCGTGGTATGAAGCGTGCATCCATTTTTCGGACGTGGTGCTGCTGACGAAGCGCGAAGGCGTGGCAAACAAATGGATGTCGGATTTTCAGGAGCGTTTCAAAAAACTGTATTACCCCTGCGTGTTTGAGTTCGTGAAAAACGGACGTGTGAAAAACCCGGCGCTGGTGCTGGAGCCGCAAGCCCGCCGCATGTCGCATTATTTCGACGAGCCGGAATGGGAGACGACGGACGGCGAGGACATCGAGACCGGAGTCGAGAGCGACGAGGACGGGGACGGACCGGACAGCGAGGACGTGGAAATCGTCGAAAAAGTGGACCCCTATTTCGAGCGCCGCGCCGGCGGGTCGCGCGTGAAAGTGCTCCCGGATATCCGAAAGTTTTTATAAAAGGCCCGTCGCTGTAATGATACGCATTCCAAACCGTTTTCCCCCTTATCAAGGCAATGCAAGGCGTCCCCGCCGAGCCGGAGACCGGCAGCGGCTCGGCGGGGACGCCTTGCCCTGCCCGAAAGGGAGACTGTAGCGCCTTGTTCGTTTATGCTGTCGCGATTGGGGAGCGCGCGCATCCCGCATGCCTTGCCCGGCGTCCCGCCGGGCAACAGATTTTGGCGGGACGCCAAAATTCGCCGGGAGTGATGCTATGTGGAGGCGGTAGTGAGACCTCGCCGAGGCCGCCTCCGGGCGGAGCGGCGGCCTGGCCCTTTTCGAGCGTGCCGAGTTCGGGCATGAGGGCGAGTGCGGCGGCGGTGGTGAGCGGGCCGACGCCCTGAACCAGGGCGCAACACGCCGCGCGCGCTGCCAGGTCGCGCTCGGAGGTGATCACGCGCTTCATCTCGGCTCCCTGCCCCTCTTCGGAAGCGAAGTCCGCGCCACGCCAGCTTTTTTAGAAAAATACTTTGCCCGTCCGCCCAGGCGGGCCTAACAACGTCGGCATGGAAAAAGTCCCCTACCTTGGGCAGGAACTCACACGCTGGAACGTCGGCAACTCGACCTTTCTTGCCATCCCCGAACTCGGAGCGCGGCTCATGCACTGGCACGTCACCCACGGCGACGGCACCGTGCGCGATGTCATCCACTGGCCGGAACTGGACAACCTGGACAACTTCGCCAGCGTGCGCGGCGGCAATCCCATCCTCTTCCCGTTCAGCGGACGCTCGTTCGACCAAGGGGAGATTTTCTTCTGGCGCGACCCCGACGGCCAACGCCGGCCCATGCCGATCCACGGCATCGCGCGGCAAAGCAAATTCGACGTGATCCGCTGCGACGAACGCGGCTTCTCGGCGCAACTCATCCCCGACGACGCCGCGCGCGCGAGCTATCCGTTCGAGTATGAGTTTATCGTCACCTACCGCTTCGAGGCCTTGAAGCTCTTCTGCGAGTTTTCGTTGCGCAACCTCGACACCCGCCCGCTGCCGTGGAGCGCCGGACATCATTTTTATTTCACCCTGCCCTGGAACGACGGACTGAAACGCGGCGACTACGCCATCCGCATCCCCGCCTCGAAAAGCATGCGGCAAAACTTCCACACCGGGCGCTTCGTGGACCACCCCGCGCCCAAATCGCTGGAGCCGCTCGACAACCCCGCGCTCGTGGACACCTTCCACGGCGGGCTGAAAAGCAACGCCGTGGTGTTCGGCCCCGTCGGGCAACCCGGCGAAGTCCTCGTGCGCCTCGGCACCGATAAAACCCCGCCGCGGGACGCCGTGTTTGTCACGTGGACCCCCGACGACGAATCACCCTTCTACTGCGTCGAGCCGTGGATGGGGCCGGCCAACGCCGGCGAACACAAACAGGGGCTTTACTGGGTGCCGCCCGGCCACGCGCAAAGCTTCGTGGCCGAGGTGGAAATCAAATAGGGGCGCCTTGGAAACCCCCATTCCCCAAACAAACGAACCCACCGCGAAGGAACGCCAACAGACGCGAGAAAAAAACTCACGCGGACACGCAAAGACGCAACGAGGCCTCCTCCTAACCATAAAAATGCCCACCCAAAAGCACGAAAACGCAAACACAGGGACGCAAAAACAGGAAAGCCATTCCCCCTCCTGCATGGTGCCTTCGCGCCTTTGCGCGAGAAAGTGATCAACCTTGTTCGCCAACCTTGTTGTCTCGTCGCGATGCAAAATTCCAAGCACGTTAACGCAGTACCGGCGCCGGCAGGGAAGCCACTCCGAGACCTCCGCGACAACGCTCCGCCCCCCCATGCCACTCCGCTTTTCCCCATGAAATTCAAACCACCCTCCCCGCCCGACGGAAGCCACGGAAAGGCCGCCCTGCCGGCGCCGCGTAACCTCGGCGACTGCAAAAACAAGGATGGCGAACAAAGCTATTAAAAAGATTTCCACCAAGCCTCCGCGTCTCCGCGTGAGAACCATCAATTAACCAATCATGCACTTAATCCCTCTATCCAACCACGCGCCCATTCACGCCCATTCGCGCTTAAAACGACTTTTTCAAACCGCCTGCGGGAACATGGCGCCGGGAGATTTTCCTTTGCGCCCCGGCAGCCTTCGCGCTCAAACAAACCCATGAACCTCCTGATGCCATCGCCCGTGCTGGGGCTTCTGCCGGATGTAGGCGGGCCGGAATTGCTGCTCGTTTTTTTCCTCGTGCTCTTGTTGTTCGGCGGCAAGCGCCTGCCCGAGCTTGCCCGCGGCCTCGGCAAGTCGATTCGCGAATTCAAACGCGCCACTTCCGGCGTCGAGCAAGAACTCAAACGCGTGCTTGAGGACGAGCCTGCCGAACGGCGCGCCCGCGCCGAAAAGAAACGCCTGGAATCCGGCGCCGCCGCCGCACTGACTGCGACGGATACGCCCAACCCGTCCGGTTCGACTGACCCGCCCCCGCCGCCCCCGCCCACCGACGATTATTACGATCCGACCGACGACGATTTCACGACAGGCGAAGACGCGGACGCCGCCGGCCACGGCTACGATGAATCGACCAATCCGTATCCCGAACTGCGCGACAGCGACCCCCAAACAGAGGCGGGCCAAGGCGACGGTGCCGGTACCGTCACCGTCGCCGGCGCCGAAGCGGACGGAGCGAACGCGAACAGGGCAAGCGCGGGCGAAACAGGCGCGAGCGAGACGGGCGCAGGCGAAGCAGTACCGAGCGAGGCGAACGCCACCGCGTCGGCAGAGGACGGACCGAAAACCGCCGAGGCGAGAGAAGCCGCGCCGAGAGCCGACACGCCGGGAGTAAACGGAGCGAGAGCAAGCGAAGCAGGAGCGGACAGGCCGGAAACAGACGGAGCATGAGTGGATGGAGCAGGAATGGATGAGATGGGAGCGGACGGGCAGCCGAAGAAAAAACCATCTGCCCCGTCATCGCCGAAAAGCGGCTAAAAATTCCCGTGGCAAGCCGTGGGGTATTTAGAAAAGAGTCCTTTGACGTAACTGAGGTTACGCGGAGCCGGTAGGGAGGCCTCTCCGAGGCCTCCGTGACAACGCTTCGATTTCCCCATGAAATTCAAACCACCCTCGCGCCCGACGGAGGCCTCGGAGAGACCTCCCTACCTTCCTTCGGAAACGAAATCCGTGTAATACCCTTTGCGAATGAAAATCCCCCTTCAGGTAGGGTGAGGCGTCCCGCCGAGCCGTGTGAACCGCTCGCGGCTCGGCGGGACGCCTCGCCCTACCCTTAGCGGCTTCCTTAATGTGATTTTCATTAGGAAAGGGTGTAATACCGCTTCCCAATGAAAATCACTCTTTTGCAGGGGTGTCGCTTGCGTCGCCCGGCTTGATAACCGTGCACCAGCAACGGGCTTCGCAAGCGAAGCCCCTACATGGCTCTGCTTCTAAAGTGTCCTGTTCACTGGGAAAGGGTTTTATAGGTTTGAGTGAGAAACGGTATCACGCGACCACCGCCGCCCTCCGCCACGCGCGGGGTTTCCTCCACGGAGGCTCCGTGGTGTTGTCCTCTTTGCTGGGGTTTCTTTTTGGAGGCTCCGTGGTGCCGTTTCTGCGCGGAGGGGAAAGCAGGATTGCCGGAATAGGATAACCGACGATACTGTGCCGTGTTATGAAATTATACCGTTTCCCAATCAGATTCCAACTTTAGCCGTCTTCAGGGTAGCGGTTCAGGGCAGGGCGGTCTCGCCGAGACCGCCGTCGTTTATGGCGAGCTGTTCCCGGCGGTTTTGGCGTTCCGAGCGAAGCGACAATCCGTCAACCTCCCCGCTGGATAAAGTGTAAATTTAATTCGGAAAGGGTATCAGAATTGCGTCGTGAAAGCCGGAAACTGGAACTATGCGCGTCCGCCAAAAACGGCTCGCGCGACAAGTGCGCTCGTCGCGCCTCGTCTGGTGCGCAGGGCAAGGATGGCGCCTTGCTCGCCGCCGGCCGCTCACCGCGCCTCGTCTGGTGCGCGTCTGG
>JAIRTK010000525.1 GCA_031254955.1 Opitutaceae bacterium | reverse complement strand
CGTCAAAGGGTTCGCCGTCGTGGCCGTTGAAGCGGGTGACTTTGCCGTTGAAGCGGTGTTGCCGTCCGTAGCCGCGCAGCCAGGAGTTGAGGCGGGGGCGGCGGGCGGCGTCGAGGCGCAGTTCGCCGAGGCGCTGGCTGACGCTGGTGAGTTCGGAGAGCCAGCCGAGGGGGAGCGCGCCGGCGGTGGCGTTGATGATTTGTCCCGCCATGCTGAGCGCGCCGACGCCCGTGATTTGCATGAGGGTGAGCGGGCCGTCGGCGCGGGTGTCGAGGGTGTAGTGATACATGCCGGTGTTTTGCCAGAGGGGGGTGAAGGTGGCGTTGCGGGCATCGTCCGCGGCGATGATTGTGACGGGGGAGGTGAAGCCTTTGATCGAGCCGGTGTTGCTGATGACGAGCCGGTAGTCGCCGGTGATCGCGCCGTGGATGGTGAGTTGGTCGGCGTGGCCGGCGCCGAGGTGGGTGTTGATGAGGAGGACGCCGCCGCCGGCGATGCCGGCGAGGGTGGCTTTGCGGAAGGCGGCGCCGTCGGGCGGCGCGAAGCCGAGGGTGCCGCCGTTGGCGAGGGTGACGGCACCGAGGGTGGTTTGCGGCGCGCCGAGGAAGACGCGCGAGGCGTCGATGTGGAGCGTGGTCGCGGGGGCGACGAATGCGGCGGGGGCGGGGGCGGCGGCGAGCAGGGCGGAGCCGGCGGTGAGGTGGATGGCGGCGACGGTCACGGCGCCGCCGAGGTGGAGCGTGCTGCTGGCGAGGAGCAGGGTGCCGTCGCCGGCGATCGTGGCGGTGATGGCGGCGGTGCCGGTGGCGGCGGCGTGGCGGTATTCGAGGGTGGCGGGGGCGGCGATGTTGATGGCGCGGGAGCCGGCGCCGGCGGGGTGGTTGGTGACGTAGTGGCCGGCGTCGATGTTGACGGTGGCGGCGGCGTTCGCGGTGTGGCTCATGAAGAAGGTGCCGTCGCCGGTCTTGGTGAAGGTGGCGGGGGTGGCGCCGTCGGGGACTATGCCGCCGGTCCATGTGGCGGTGGCGCCGGCGTCCACGGTGACGGTGCCGGGGGCGCGGAGCCGGATTTGGCGCGAGCTGGCGAGGGTGCCGCCGAGTTGGAGCGCGCCGCCGTTGAGGATGATTTCGCGATTGGCGGAGGAGTCGCCGAGCTGGTGGTCGGAGGTGATGCGGAGGGTGCCGCTGTCGATGCGGGTGAAGCCTTTGTAGGTGTTGGAGCCGGTGAGGATGGCGGTGCCGTCGCCGGCTTTGACGACGACAAAGAGGCCGGTTTTCGCGCCGTCGCCGAGGGCGGCGGGTGAGGCGCCGGCGCCGAGGGTGACGATGTCGTTGGCGCCGATGACGCCGCCGGCGGAGGCGTTGGCGCCGCGGCGGATGTGGAGGCCGGCCCAGTCGTTGGCGGCGGCGCCGGTGGCGTCGAACGCGCCGGTTTCGGAGAGGTCGAGCCAGCCGCCGTTGAGCGTGATGGCGTGGGCGAGGCCGGCGGCGTCCGCGCCGGTGATGTCGCGGAGCATGACGAGGCCTTCGTCGATTTGCGTGCCGCCGGCATAAGCGAGCGCGGCGGCGCGGGTGTAGACGAGGCTGCCGGCGCCGGTCTTGACGAGGCCGCCGGAGCCGGTGTTTGCGCCGGCGAGGGTGAGCGTGTCGCCGGCGGCGACGAAGGCGGTGGAGGTTCCGGTCAGCATGGCCGCGCCGGCGAGGGTGCCGCCGCCGGTGAGCGTGGAGCCGGCGGCGAGGTGGAGGCGGGCGATGTGGAGGAGGCCGGAGGAGGAGGCGCGGCCAACTTGGATGGCGGCGCCGGCGGTCGTGCGCACGCCTTCGGCGCCGGGCGCGGAGCCGGCGCCGCCGAAGCTGGCGCCGGGGGCGATGGTGATGAGGCCGCCGAGCGCGCCGTGGTCGAGGAGGAGCGCGCCGGCGGCGACGTGGGTGGCGAGGGTGGCGGCGGCGGCGCTGTTGCCGGAGAGGTGGAGCGTGCCGGCACCGGTCTTGGCGAGCGTGCCGGTGGCGCCGGCGGTGGAGATGACGCCGGAGAGGGCGACGCGGTTTGCGCCGGTGTCCAGCGTGGCCGTGACGGCGTTGGCGAGGGTGATGGCGGCGGCGAGGGTGCCGCTGGCGGACATGTCCGCGAGCGCGCGGAGCGTGGTGTCGCCGAGGAAGTGGATGGCGGCGGCGGGGCCGATGTTGAGTTGGGCGGCGCGGTCGTATTCGAGGATGCCGCCGGGGGCGCCGGGGGCGCCGAGGTTGACGCCGTTTTTGAAGAGGTTGCCGCCGGTGTTGGCCAAGGTGAGCGTGCCGGCGCCGGTTTTGGTGAGCCGGGAGTCCCCGGCAATGCCAAAGGCTCCGGAGCCGTCGGTCGTGACGCCGCCCGCGCCGGCGAAGCGGTAGCTGCCGGTGCCGGCGACCGTCATGGCGGACGCGGTGAAGCCGCTGTCGAGGGCGATGGCGCGATGCGCCGGCGAGGCGACGCGGTCGTCGAATACGAGCGCGTCGTAGTCGGCAAAGGCGTAGCGCGCGGCGCCCGGGCCGGCGCCGAGCCAGTTTTCGGAGGTGGTGTCCCAGAGGCCGTTTGTCGCGGCCACGGCGTTTGTGCCGCTCCAGACGAGGATGGCGTTGGCGGTGGGGTTGAGAGTGAGCCGGAGGCTGCCGGCGGCGGCGGTCAGGCTGTAGGTCTGGCGCGCGTTGAGGGCGAGGCCTTTGAGGGTGACGGCGGCGGCGGCGGCGGGGGTGGAGAGTTCCACGATGTTGCCCAGGTCGTAGGTGCCGGCGAACCAGTCGCTCAGGTTGAGCGTGCAGGCGCCGGGCGCGCCGGCGAGCGTGCGCGAGCCGGCTTGAAGCGAGGAGCTTTGGCCGCCGCCGAGGATGGTGTAATCCAGCGTGGCGCCGGGGGCGAGGATGAGGCCGCCGGCGTGGAGGGTGCCGCCGGTTCCGGGCAGGCCGACTTGAAGCGTGGAGCCGGCGGCGCCGGCGATGAGGGCCGCGGAGCCGGAGCCGCCGAAGGTCGCGCCGGGGCCGATGGTGACGTCGCGAAGGCCGCCGTCATCGAGGAGCAGCGCGCCGCCGGACGCGAGCACGCCGCCGCCAAAGGCGGTGTTGTCGGCGGTGAGCACGAGGGCGCCCTGGCCGATCTTGGCAAAGGTGCCCGCGGCGCCGTGGAGCACGCCGGCGTAGGTGGCGGTGTGGCCGGCGGCGACCTCGACCGCGAGCGTGGCCGAGGCGGTGTTGAGGTTGAGGGTGTTGGCAAAGGCGAGGCCGTTTGCGGCGGGGCGGAGCGTGGCGCTGCCGGCGATGGTGATGCCGTGGCCGCCGTCGCCGATTTGCCGGGCGGCGGTGAAGCTGATGAGGCCGCCGGCGTGCTCGATGCCGGCGACGAAGGTGTTGGTTCCCGTGTTGGCAAAGTCGAGGGCGCCGGCGCCGGTCTTGGTGAGCCGGCCCGTCGGAGTGAAGGCGCTGCCGGCGAGCGTGTCCGTGAGGCTGCCCGTGATGCCGCCGGGGCCGGCAAACGCACAGGTGCCTCCGGCGGTGTTGACCGTCATGCCGGCGACGATGACGCCGGCGTCGTCGATGGTGATGTCGCGGACGCCGGAGGCGGCGTCGAAAACCACGCTGTCGCCGTTTTTAAAATACACCTCGGGGCGGGGCGCGCCGTCGGTCCAGTTGCCGGCGGTGGTGGCGGAGTTTTTCCAGAGGCCGCCGCTTGCGCCGGTCCAGGCGGTCATCAGGTTGTTTTCATTAAATTGCACCACGAGTTCCGAGCCGGCGCCGTTGTTGAAGCCTTGGTTCATGGATCCGGTGATGGTGTGGCGCGCGGTGGGCGGGAGGCCGTTTATATAAAACGTGAAATCATTCTCCGTATAGATATTGGTATTATATAATGAGAGCACGGCATAGGTGCCCGAGGCGCCGCCGAGGCGGATGACGGCGGCGCCGGGCGTGAGCGCGAGCGTGTCGGCGACGAGCCGGTCCGACGAGGCGCCGCCGAACAGTTTTATATCCATCACGCCGCCTGCTTCGAGCGTCAGCGGCGTGCCGGCGTCGAACACGAGTTTCCTGGGCGCGCCGGCGTCCGGAGCGCCGACGCGGATGCGCGCGGCTGACAGGGCGCCGCCCGCCATGATCGTGCCCGAGCCGGCCAGCGTGAGGCCGGAGGCCGCCGCGAGCGGGTTGCCGTGCAAGAAGGCGAGCGTGCCGCCGCCGAGCACCTCGATGAGGGCGCCGGGGGCGAAGGAGAAATCGGCGGCGCGCAGGACGCCATGCCCCGAGAGCGCCGCGCCTTGCGCCACCGAAACGCCGCCGGCGTTATGATTGTTTCCGAATCCCGCGCCTTGGGTGAGCTGGAACGTGCCCGAGTCCACGGACAGGGTCGCGACGATATTATTGCTGTCGCGGGCATCAAACACGACGGCGCCCCGGCCTTTCACGACAAGGGCCGCCGTGGCCGAAACGGAGGTCGCGGCGATGGGGTCATAAAAATAAATCGTGTTGCCCGCGCCGGTGTCCAGCACGAGCCGGGTGCGCGTGTTGGCGAGGGTGGTGGCGCGCAGCGTCAGCGCGTTCGGCGTGCCGCCGTCCTGAAGGTTGCCCTTGAATGTGATGTCGCCTTTGGAGGCGTCCAGCGTCAGGGTGGTCGTGACGCCGTCCGGCGTGTAGGCATACCAGGCGCCGCCCATCGAGGCCGCGCCCGCCGTGTTGTCCAGAAAGGCGCTGTTGCCGCCTATATAAACATCGCCTTTTGTATGCAAGGCGCCGCCGTTGCCGCCGGAGGCGTTGAGGCTGAATGTGGCGCTTTGCGCCAGCGTCAGGGTCTTGCCGACGGTATTCAAGATGAGCGCGCCGCCGGTCGTGCCGGCGGTGTTGCTGGTGAACACGGCGGAATCGTTGAAGGTGACGTGGCCCGCCGCATAGACGCCGCCGCCCGAGGCGCCGGAGCGGTTTCCCTCGAAGCGGGCGCCGTGGTCAAAGGTCAGGTTTGCCGCCTGAAAGTAGGCGGCGACGCCTCCGCCATAGGTGCCCGACGCATTGTTTTTGAATGTCATCGGGCCGGCGAAGGTGACGGCGCCGCTTCCCGTATAAAAACCGCCGCCCCGTCCGTGGGCATAATTCCCGACGAGGCTGACCGCGCTCGTGATGGAGACGGGGCTGAACATAAAGGCGAGGCCGCCGCCATTGCGCGCCGTGGCGCTTTGGATGATAAAATTGCCGCTCATCAAGGTCGCGGTCGCGGATGTGCCGCCCGTCACGAGGATGCCGCCGCCGTCCGCGCCGGCGCCCAGGTTTCCGCCTTTGATAATGATGCCGTCAAAGCCCCAGGCGCGGCTTTCCCGGAGCTGGAAGGCCCGCGCGGTGGCGCCCGTGGTGATGGCGCGGCAAACCGCCGGGTCGTCCGACTTGAAATCGACCGGTTTCGGGTTGGTCTGGAGATTATAATATCCCGTCAGCGCAATATCGCCGCCGAGGATGACGGTGTTGCCGGTCTCGTCGAGCGAGCTGATCGACGGGAGGTTGCCGCCCGCCGGCACAAAGAAGGTGCCGGCGGCGCCGCGCTGGGGCCATGCGGCGAGGCCGGCAAGCGCCGGCAGCATAATGATAATCCGGCGCAGGGGCGCGGGTGTCTGGATTTTCATGTTTTTATATGGGTTTTTTGTTTTTGGAAGGGCGGGGTTTATAGGGAACGGGCAAAAGGGGGGCGTGGGGGATGGGGGGCAGAATGGACAGAATGGACTGAATGGACGGAATGGGTGGAATGGGTGGAAGGGGCGGGAGGGGCGGGATGCAAAATGGTGGGCCAAGGGCGAAGCAGACTTGGGGGCTGGCGTTTTTTAGAGTTTCACGCTCATGCGGAAGCTCACGATCGCCGGGTCGGTGTAGCGATAGAGGTAGTTGGGCTGCCCGGCGGCGTTTGTTGAGAGCACGGAGGTGGCGCGGTAACGCGCGTTGCCGGTCGAGAGGTCGAAGGCGTTTTGCACGCCGAGGCGGAAGTAACAGCGGCGGCCCAAGACCCTGCCTTCGTAGATGACATAAAGCTCGACGGGGTGCGTGCCGCCGCCTTCGTAGAGTTCGCCGTTGAAGATCGCGACGTTGTAGTCAGGCAGCCAGGTGCCGTTTGCGCCGACGCGCACGCGTTTGAGACGGCCCGGCAATTGATAATCAATCACCCAACTGGCCGTGCAGGGCGCGCTGCGGCGTCCGGCGATCTTGGTCATTTTGGTGTTGGAGAGGAGGATGTTTTCGGCGCTGGCGATGCTGGCGGCGGACTCGGCCAGGGCGGGGTCGCCGCCCGGCGCGAGCGCGGCGGCGGTGCGGGCCTTGGCGGCTTCGAGCAGTTCGCTGAATTGGGTGAAGTCGCGCGCGGCGCTCACCCGTGTGAAGGAGAAGGTGGCGCGGAGCTGGAGGCCGCGGGCGCGCGGCATCTGGAGCGTGAGGTCCAGGCCTTCGGAGTTTTCGCTGGAGTTGATGGTGCGGCGTTCGTTGTTGAGGCCGCTGGCGACGTGGAAATAAGCGGGGTCGTCGGGCTGGATGTCGTTGGGGTTAAAGAGGTCTTCGAGTTGCGTGAAGTTGAGGAGATCGGGGGTCCACGTGTAGGCCGCGTTTTCGCGCCGGATGCGGTAGAAGGCGAGCGTGAAGGAGAGTTTTTTTCGGAACAGGTCGCCTTTGAGGCCGGCTTCGCGCGTGTCGCCGGTAATGGGGCCGAGGCTTTTTCCGTGGAAGGTTTGCGCGGATTGCCAGTTGAAGGATTCCGAATAGACTCCGTAGGCGTTGAGGCTGAAGGCGGGCGTGTCGCGGATTTTATAGGTGAGGCCGGTGAGGAAGGTGTTGGCGGAGAGGTCGTAGGCGGGGTCGTAGGTGTATTTGTCGGGGTCGCGTCCGGGGTCGCCGATGAGTGTATAAAGGCCGCGCGCGTTTGGTGTATAGATGGAGGCGACGGGGATTTTGCGGTTGATGTCGTAGTGGCCGGCGCCGAGGAGCGAGAGGAGGCGTCCGTTGAAATACTGGCCGGTGAGCGTGGCGTTGAGGCTGCGCGTGGTGCGGTAGTCGTAGGGTGGGCTGGTGTTGGCGTAAACTTCGTTGAGGCCGGCTTGGAAGGTGTCGGTGATTTGGAGGTTTTGCGGCAGGAGGCGCGTCCAGAATTGCGTGGTGCCAAATTCGGGGTCGTCGAGATAGGCGCGCACGCGCACGAGGTTGCTGGAGAGCGACTGGTTTTGGGGCGCGGCGAAATTGACGAGGCTGAAGCGGCGGTCGTGCTTGCGGTCTTGTTCGTAGGAGGCGTTGACCACGAGGTATTGCCTCATCCAGCGGCCAAATTCAAAGGGGTAGGCGGCGGTGAAGCGGTGCGCCTCGACGCGGTTCTGGAAAATTTTGTAGGTGTTGCCGCCGTCCATGTCCATGAAGGGGCGTCCGGCGCTGTCGAGCGAGACTTGCGGGGGCGTGCCCGTGGTGCCGAAGGAAACGTCGTTGCGCTCCTGCCGCTGGCGTTGCTGGTTGAAGGCGTATTCGAGGGCGAGTTTGCCGAATTGCTGTTCGATGCCGAGGGTGATGACGTAGAAGGGGCGGTCGAGGCGGTCGCCGACGCCGAGGACGTTGGTGCTTTTGGCAAGTCCGTGATAGGTGCGCGTGACGTAGGTGCCGTCCGGCTTCTTGAAGCTGATGTCTTGCGTCATGCCGTCGAGCAGCGGGAGGGCGGCGCCGCCAGCCGGGCCGCGATCGATGGCCGGCTGGTAGCTGGCGTCGCGGTAAATGATTTCGCCGTCGGAGGTGCAATACCAGCGCGGCGACGCGCCGAAGCCGCGTCCGGTGGCGGGCGTGGACAGGAGGGCGAGGGCGTTTTCCGCGCGGTGGCGTTTGTAGCTGCCGTCTTCGATTTCGAGCCGCAGGTTCGTGGTTTTCCAGGGGCGGTAGGAAACGGCGACGGTCGCCGCCGTGAGGCGTTGGTAATTGTCGTCAACGTAGGTTTTGCTGGAGCGATCGACGGCGTTGATGCGGACGGCGAGTTTTCTGCCGATGGCGAGGTTGAAGTCGCCTTGGATGCGGTAGCTGCCGTAGCTGGCGTAGCTGCCTTGCACTTCGGAAAAGGTGTAGTGGCGCGGCTGCTTGGTGAAGGCCGTCATCTGGCCGCCGGGCGCGGAGTTGCCGAAGATGAGCGAGTTGGAGCCTTTGTTGAAGTCGAGCCGTTCGACATTGTAACTGTCAACGGGCACATACCAGAGGAAGAAATTGCGCGATGTGGTGGGCGTGCCCGCGAGGCCGCGGTAGGTGATGCGGTTGTCGTCGGTGCGCGCTTCGAAGCGCGGCAGCACGGTGACGCCGGCTACGAATTTGCCCGCGTCCTCGGCGGTGTCGAGTTGCAGGTCCTTCATGAACTCGCTGGTGAGCGCATCGACGGTGAGCGGCACGTCGGAGAGTTCCTGGTTGGTGCGGTTGCCGATGAGCGTGGTGGAGGCGCGCCAGGATGTGTCGCGCGCGGCGTTGACCGCGAAGGGCGAGAGGAAAACCGTCTCCGAATCCCGCCGCGCGTCGGCGTCGTCAATGGCGGCGGCGGCGGGCGTGGCGAGAGCGGCGGATGCGGCGGGCGTGGCGGATGCAGCGGATGCGGTGGACGTAGCGGGAGCGGTGGACGAAGCGGGTGCGGCTGGCGTGGCCGGCGCATCCGTGGCAGGCGTATCCGCGGCAGGCGTATCCGCGGTGGAAGCGTCCGTGTCCGGCGCGGCGGCTTCGGGCGCCGGGGTTGAGGGGACGGTTTGGGAATACGAGGCGGTTGCGAAAGCATGGCCGGCGATGAGCGCGGCCAAGGGCATGAGGATTTTATTTTTCATAAAAGCAAGGGAGAGGGAGTGAGGTTTGAGGTGTTGGCCGGGTTGCCGGAGGAGTTGTTCGGGGACGATGCCCAAGCGGGAGCGGGCGGGGAGGAAGGAGCGGGTTTATGTTTTTCCGGCGCGCATGCGCTCCCAGCGTTCCTTGAGGTAAAACGCGGCGGCCTTGGGCTGGCGTTGGCGCGTGAAGACGCCCTTGCGGTTGCCGTCGATGCGGGTGATGCCCTGCTTGGTGGCAAAGTCCGCGAAGACCCATACGTGCTCGCCGATGATAAACGAATGCGCGTCGAGCGCGCGGTTGAAGGCTTTCAGGTAGTCCACCTGAAACTCCTCGGAAAACATCGCGGACGGGAGTTTGTGCAGCCCCGCGACCGCATCGGCGCCATACTCGGAAAGCAACATCGGCTTTTTCCAGCGGCGGCGCCATTCGCCGATCTCCGCGTGAAATTTTTCCGCGATCGCCGCAAGATCGCCGCAGTCGAGATACCAGCCGTAATAGCGGTTGATGGCGATGACATCGACCAGGCCGCCGATGCGCGAGTGGCGCGGATAATTGCACTCGACAATCGTGAGCGGGCGCGAGGGATCCAGCGCGCGCGCCAGGCGGGCGACGGCGGTGAAATGCTCCACCCCCGCGTCCTCGTGCGTCGCGGTCTCGTTGCCAAGGCTCCACATGAGGATGCAGGCATGGTTGCGATCGCGGTTGATCATGTCGCGCACGGTGTCGAGGTGATGCCGGCGCAGTTCCCCGCCGGCTTTCTCGTCGGTGAAGATCGGCGTGACGGGGTTTTCCTGCTCGTCGAAACGATACAGGCCGACGGCGGGGCATTCGCCGATGACGGCGATGCCCTCGCGGTCGGCGAGGCGCAAAAACTCCTCGGCATACGGATAGTGCGAGGTGCGCACCGAGTTGGCGCCGACCCATTTGAGCAGATTGATGTCGCGGACGTTGACGGCGTCGTCGTGCCCCTTGCCGCGCAAATCGGCGTCCTCGTGGCGTCCGAAGCCGCGAAAATAAAACGGGCGCTCGTTGAGCAAAAAACAATCGCCGTCCACGCGCACGGTGCGCAGCCCCAGCGGCAGGCGGTAGCAATCGCGCAGGGCGCCGTCCGCGTCGAGCGCCTCGACTTTCAGCTCGTAGAGCGCGGGCGCGCCGGGCGACCACCATTGCGGCGCGGCCACGCGAAGCTCGCAGGCGTGGCCGGCGGCGGGATGGCTCAGGCCTTCGGCGACCGTGTGCCCGCGCGGATCGGCGAGCGTGACGCGACACGCGGGCGCGGGGGTCACGGTCTCGACCCAAAGCCGCGCGGCGCCGTCGTCCATGTCACGCGACACGCGCGTGCGGATGTCCTCGATGCCCAGTCTCGGCTGCATGACCAGCCGCACGGGACGGTGCAGGCCGGCGTAGTTGAAAAAATCATGAAAGTAGTCCTGCCGCGCGCGGGCCGCGCCAGGCGCCCCGCCGTCCATGCCCGCGCACCGCACCTCGCCGGGCGGCAGCGTGGTCCAGTCGAGGATGTTGTCGATGAGCACGACAATCGTGTTCGCGCCATCAGGCCCGAATTTAAGCAGCGGCGTCGCCTCCGCCTCGAACGGCAGGAAACCGCCCTGATGCGAACACAACAGTCGTCCGTTCACCCACACCAGGGCGTGGTGCGCCGCCGCGCCAAAACGCAGGCGCACCTGCTGCGAACGCCACGTCTCGGGACAACACACCGTGCGCCGATACCACACCGGCCCCACATGGTCGCGCATGTGCGCATCGGTCATGATGTCATTATAACTCGCCGGCACGGGCATCGGAAAAACGGCGGGCCACGGTTCGGATTCCCAATGCGCCTTCAGGCCGGCGCCGTCGGCATCGGGGCAAAAATCCCAGACTCCACCGAGTTCGAGGACGCTTCGCGTTTCTGTATCAATAGGATAAAGCATGGAGGGGAGGAGATAAAAGAGTGCTTGTGCTTGGCGGCGCCCCAGGACGGGCGCGTTGTTATGGCAAAACGGCTGGACGATCATGCAAAAGGGAGGCACCCCAACCCAAAGCCACGCCCGCTTCCCTCTTCCTCCTTCCGCTCCCCCTCCTCCTTTTCCCTCTTCTCTCTCCGCCTTCTCTTTCTTCTTTCCTCTTTATCTTTATCTTTCTCTCTATCTTTATTTTTCGTCTCCGGGCGGCGCCGCCGAGAGAAAAGGAAAGATAAAGATAAAGATAAAGATAAAGAGGAAAGAAGAAAGAGAAGGAGGAGAGAGAAAGAGGCGGGAAAAGAAAGATAAGGAGGAATGAAGAAAGATAAAAAAAGAAGAAAAAACCCGGACGCATGGCCTCGTTTTGAAGCGCACCCGATCACTGCGATTTATTAATAATCCCACTTGTGAAAAAAATCGAACGCGTTTATTTTGGCATCGTTTAATTAATTCAAGGCGCCCATGACCCCGCTCAACCTCCGTTCCGTCGCCCAAGCCGCGGGCGTGTCGCCCGCCACCGCCTCGCTTGCCCTGCGCTCAAGCCCAAGCATCGCCGCCGCGACCCGCGCCCGCGTGCAGGCCGCCGCCGGAAGCCTTGGCTACCGCCCCAACCCGCTCGTCAGCCAGTTGATGGGCGGCCTGCACGCGCGCGGACGACGGCGCCGCGTCACGATGGCGCACATCGCGGAACACGCCGGCGTCTCGCGCGCCACCGTCTCGCTCGTGCTCCGCGACCCGAAACGCGGCTCGCCCGGCATCGTCGAAAAAATCACCGGCGCGATGCGCGCCCTCGGCTACGCCCGCGACCCCCTGCACGACGCGTTGATGACGCTGCGCGCCGCCAACGCCACGCAGGACAAACACACGACCATCGCCCTGCTCACCCTCTACGGAAACGACCGGGGCGCGCGCGACTTCACGAGCCACCAGCAAATGTTTGCCGGCGCCAGACAGCGCGCCCGCGAACTCGGCTACCACATGGAGGAATTCAGCCTGGACGCCAAAGGCATGAGCGCGCGCCGCCTGGGCGGCATCCTGCTCGCGCGAAGCATCCACGCCATCGTCGTCGCCCCGACGACCGACCGCTCCCGCCGGCTCGATTTCGACCTGAGTCCGTTTTCCTGCGTCGGCCTGGGCCTGAGCGTCGGCTGGCCGCGCATCGAGCGCGTCTCCAACGACCACTTCCAATCCATGACGCTCGCCATGCAGGAATGCCAGCAGCTCGGCTACCGGCGCATCGGCTTCATCGTGAGCCGCGCCGTGAGCGAACGCCTAGGCAACCTCTGGCTCGCCGCCTACCTGCTCGCGCAAACCGCGATGCCCGCGGCGCAACGCCTCGCGCCGCTCATGCCCGAAAACGCCGAATCCATCGCGCCCGAACTGCCCCGGTGGCTGCGCCAACAGCGCCCCGACGTGCTGATCTTCGGCAACGCCGAAATCGGCGACAAGCTCACCCACCTCATCGACCCGGCCATCGGCGTGGCCAACCTCCACGTGCGCGACGCGCAGGCCGCGACGAGCGGCATCTACCAAGCCTCGTCGGACGTGGGCGCCCGCGCGGTCGAAGCCGTCGTCTCGCAACTGCGCCACAATATCAAAGGCCCCGTCCCCTTCCCCAGCAGCCACTTCATCCCCGGACGCTGGGTGCCCGGCGCCACCGCGCCCGGTCCGGGAAAAACACGCGGCGCCCCCGCGCAAAAATAATTCGTCAATTTCACGGCGGTTAAACGATGCTATTTTGGGCGGACTATCGCCGCGGCGTCTTCTGGATAAGTTGCCGCACAACACACCATGAACGCCCGCCGCCCAACCCGCCCCGCCGCCCCGCTCGCCCTCGCGCTCCTGGCCCTCGCGCCCGCCGCGCTCTTCGCGCAACCCGCCGCCAACCCGCCCGCCGCGCGCAAAATCTACGCCGATTACCACAACACCCGCCTCACGCGCGCGCACGACGGCGCCACCGGCCATTGGAGCTACAGCGCCACCGCCGCCAAAAGCGCGCAACCCCATCCCTCCGTCAATTTCAACGCCGACCTCGTCGGCCCCGACGGACGCCACCAACTCGCCACCGTGCTCTATCCGCTCGTCGGAATGCAGTCCGAACTCGACCCCGTTTACCTCGAATACCAAATCCTCTCCGCCAAAACCGCGCACATCGACGGCTTCCTCGTCGAATGGGGCTTCGCCACCCACCGCAGCGAACTCGTCCGCCGCGCGCTGGCCGGCCTCGCCGGACGCTACGACTTTGAAATCGGCCTCAACCTCTGCGACCGCTGGCTCTTCCAGCAACTCCCCTGGCAACGCCCCGAACTCACCGACCGCAAGGCGCTTTTCGCCGAATTTTTTCGCAATTACCACTACCTCCTCACCGAAGTCTTCCCCCACCCCGCCGCTGTCCGCTTCCGCCATCGCCCCGTCATGTTTCTCTTCGGCAACGGCCTCACGCCAGCCGAATTTGAACAACTGCGCACCTCCAAAACCACGCGCTCGATACCCGGCGCCCACCCCGTCGTGCTCCTCAACAGCATGAAAGGCGCGCCCTGGTTCGACTCGCGACGCGGTCTGCTCCCCGGCGCCCAAGGCGTCTTCCCCTGGGTGCCCCCGCGCGAACGCCGCGCCGGCGACCCGGCCATGCTCGCGCACTGGGACCGCTACGGCACGCAGGCCGACGCGGTGGCCTATCAAAAAAACATCGCCGACTTCATCAAAAAAGCGCGCGGCCTGACCGCCGACGGCGACCAGGCCCCCCGCGTCGGCGTCGCCACCCCCGGCTTCGACAACCGAGCCTGCGCCGGCTGGGGCTTCGACTTCTCGCACCTCCCCCGAGGCAACGGCGAACTCTACCGCGCCATGTGGGACCACAACCTGAAAAACGTCCGCCAACTGGACTGGGTGTTTCTCCCCACCTGGAATGACTGGACGGAAAACAGCCAGCTCGAACCCTCCGTCGAAGACCAAGGCGAATTTCTGCGCATCACGGAAACCTGCGCCGCGCAATTCAAAGGCATCCCATCCGACCCGACACTCACCGCGCTGCCCCTGCGCCTGTTCCAACTCCGCCGCCGCGCGCAAACCATCCGGCACCCTGACACCCTCCGCCGCGGCCACGCGCTGCTCGACCAAGCCGCGCTCGCCCTGTCGCGGCTGGACGCCCCCAACGCGCGCGCGCTGCTCGCCGACGCCGAAACCCTCGTCTCCACGGCAGCGCCCAAACTCGCGCCCGCCAAAACCATCCGCCTCGAAGCGCGCGACGGGAAACTCCTCCCCGCCGCCCCAACACCGGCGCCCCCGACCGCCAAGGCCGCCCGCGCCGACGCCGCGCCGCTGCGCTTCCGCATGGACGACGACACCGCCGCCGCCCTCCGCGAATACGCCTATGAAGCCTTCCTCGATTTTGAATACAAACCGCTGGCCAAAGGCCGCCTTATCATCCGCACCCCCGCGCAACGCGCCAAAACCGACCTCGGCGATTTCGGCATCGTGGCCGACCTGAACTTCCTCGACGCCGGCGACTGGCAGGCCGGACGCGTCCGCCTGTTCGCGGAAAACGCCGCGTGGAACCACACACTCGAAGAAGGCGCCGACCTCGAATTTTCCGGCCCCGCCGAAATCCGCAACGCAACCCTCGCGATCACCCTCCTCGAAGACACCGCCATTAACCACGGAGTAGCGAGTGGGATAGTAGCGAGTAGTGAGTAGTGAGTAGTGAATAGCGAATAGGAAAAAACAAACCCTCCGGCTCCATAGACTCCCCCGCTCCCCGCTCCCCACTTCCCACGCCCTACTAACCGCTCCCTACTCGCTACTCACTACTCGCTACTCGCTACTAACCAAAAACGACCATGAGCACCACGAACGCCGCCGCCCCTCGCAAATCCGCCGGCACCATCTACCGCGCGGGCACGCTCGCCTACAACCGCCGCCAGCTCGTCGTGCTCTTCTTCTGGCTGCTGATCGGCGACCTCGTGTTCATGGTCGGCAACCAGTTTGAACCGCGCGTCCTCCCGATCCTGCTCAAACAAGCCGGCGCGAGCGACGCGCACATCGCGTGGATCGTCGGCACGCTCATCCAAGTGATGCAACTCGTGCTCAACCCGATCTACAGCTACAATTCCGACCGCACCCGCTCGCGCTGGGGACGCCGCATCCCGTATCTGTTTGTCGTCACGCCGTTCGTCTCGCTGCTGCTCGTGCTCACGCCTTACGCGCCCGACATCGCCGCGTGGCTCATGCGCTACTCGTGGATGCGGGCACTCGCGCAAAACCTGCCCTGCCCGCCCGCGGTGCTGATGTATGGGCTGATGGTCGGCGTTTTTTATCTCTTCTACACCGGCACCTCCTCGATCTACTTTTATCTCTTCCGCGACGTGGTGCCGGAAAGCCACATGGGCCGCTTCCTCGCGCTCTTTCGCATCATCGGCGCGCTGGCCACGTTCATCTTCAATTACTGGCTCTTCGGCCTCGGCGTGAAATTTCCCAAGGAAGTGTTTCTCGGCATGGCGCTCATCAACTTCGCCGGCTTCATGGCCATGTGCTGGTTCGTGCGCGAAGGCGAATACCCGCCCGCGACCTCCGGCGCCGGCAAGACAACGGACGCGGACGGCGCGCCCTCCCCCAAGCCGGCCCTGCCCGTGCGCGCGGCCCGTTCCGTCGTCACGTATTTCCGCGAATGCTTTTCCGATCCGCTCAACTGGTGGACGTATCTCTGCCGCCTCATGGTGTATGCCTCGATGACCGCCTCGTCCTTCCTCGTTTTCTTCCCGATGCACGAACTCGGCATGGACATCGACGAAATCGGCCGCGCGCTCTCCTGGCCGTCGCTCGTATGGATCGCCGTGGCCTTTCCCGTGGGCCTGCTGCTCGACAAATGGAAAGTGTTTCGCGTGCTGCGCTGGGCGCTCTGGATACAAAGCCTCGCGTATCTGCTCTCGTTTTTCCTGATCCGGGGCGACACGTCCTTCCTCGTCTCGTCGTTGGTCACGGGCGTGATGTATTGGGCGATCATGCTCTGCCAGTTCATGCTCGGGCAGGAGGTGTTTCCGGCGCTTTATCTCGGCCAGTTTTTCTCGGCCAACGTCGTCCTGCAATCCGTCGTGATCGCGCTGGTCGTCAGCCCGTTTTGCGGCTGGTTTTTCGACGCGTTCAAGGGCGTGGAGCAAACCCTCGCGCTTCCGCTGCTCGGCACGCTGAAGATCGGGCCTTACCGTTACATCATGCTCATCCTGGGCGCGATTTTCTCCATCTCGCTCTTCAGCCTGTATCGCGTGGAAGCCATCATGAAAAAACGCGGCCTCGCGACAACGCGCGCAAAATAAACCGGGACGCCGGCATCCTGCAACCCGGTTAAAAACAAAGGCGCGATTTTATAATCTCCAAAATCGCCAAAAGACGCGAAATTCATAAATATCTTTATACTTCGCGCATTCCCGCGCCCTTTCGCGATGAAATCAACGATTATCCACAGATTACACAGATTGCCACGGATTTCCCATGAACAATAATCTATGCAAATCCGCGCACGGTTTAACAATCCGCCTCCATCGAACAAGATAAAACAAAAAATATATTTTCATGATTTTCCCGCCCCCTTTGTTTTCTTCTCTCCAAAATAACGGTTCCTTTTTCATAACCGCAAAGGACACGAAAGGCGCAAAGAAAGAATGAAAGCCGTCCGATCGACCCTTCGCATCCTTCGCGTCCTTCGTGGTTATAAAAAACCATCTCACGGACGCGGCGTGACGCTGGCACTCAAGACAGTGTAGGACTGGTTAAAAAAAGCCTGCGGGGTTTTGAAAGTGCCGCGCTCGTCCTCTGGGTCCACGCCGGCTTCCACCCCCGCGACGGCGAAGCGTCGGTGCCCTCCAAGGTGGAAGCGGCGTCCCGCCGCTTGGCTCTGCCTCTGACTCGGTCTCTGGCGCGCCCGCAGGTTCAGAAATCACCTGCAAGACCTGCAACCCCGAGACCCAACGCTGCGAAAAAAGCGAAACCCTCATCCAAGAGTCCCGCACCTCGCCTCAACTCCGCATCGCCGTCACCGTGGACATGATCGCCACCGGCACCGACATCAAGCCCCTCGAATGCCTCCTCTTCCTCCGCGACGTGCGCAGCCGCGTCTATTTCGAGCAAATGAAAGGCCGCAGCAGCACCCGCGTCCTCACCCCCACCGACCTGCAAGCCGTGAGCGGCGCCGAAGCCGCCGCCAAAACCCACTTCGTCATCGTCGATGCCGTCGGCGTCTGCGAAAGCGACAAGACCGACTCCCGCCCACACCGACCGCGTGAAAGGCCGCTCCCAACCCGGACGCTTCGCCGACCGCGTTGCCCTCGTCCGCTTCGCTCTCGAACAACAACCCGTGTTAAAACCCTTTGACGAATCCGTCACGGAACGCTTCAACGAATGGCTCATGAACAAAGCCGTCGCCGGCACCCTCTTCACCCGCGCTCAACTCGCATGGCTGAACTTCATGCTCGACCACATCGCCACCAGCCTCACCGTCGAGCCGGATGACTTCGAATACGCCCCCTTCTCCCAACGCGGCGGCCTCGGCAAAGCCCACCAACTCTTCGGCACCCGACTCCCCGACCGCCTCGACGAAATCAACACCACCCTCGCCGCATGAGCTTCTTCAAAAAAATCTTCGGAGGTAAAAAAAACCTTCGCCCCCTCGTGTCTGCCTCCGCATCCGACCGTCCGCCTGCGCCTTCGGCACCCGCACCCGTTACCGCACCCGTTACGGATCCAGCTAAAGGATCCGATCTCATCCGCGTCCACGACGCCTACGGACGCGAGATGTTCATCACCAAACAGCAGTGGCGCGACAATGTTCTTCTCGGCGACCTTGAGAAAAAACGCGACCGCCCCGACGATCTCGCCGGCATTATCGTCCAGTCGCTTTACGACGGCTTTGCCGCCGACATCCTGCCCTACGCCGCCCATCTCGCCACCATTGATCCCACGCCCGAGCGCGGCCACGTCCTCCACGCCGTCACCCTTCTCGACCTCAAACGCTATGCCGACGCCGAGACCGTCCTCCTCCACTTCTGCCAACAGCACGGCGAGACCGGCGTCGCCCTCACCAACCTCGCCAAGACCTACGCCGGACGGGGCGACGACGCTCGCGCCCTGCAAACCCTCTGGCGCGCCCTCACCCTTGACCCCAATCAGGACAACGGCCTCGGCTGGTATGAAGTCATCCATCGCGAAAAAGACGGCCCCGCCTCCGGCTTCGACGCCCTCCGCCGCATCGCCACCCTGCCCGGCGCATGGCGCGCCCGCCTCTGGATCGCCCGCCATCACCTCGAACAACGCGACCTCCCCGCCGCCCTCGCCCTCTACGCCGAGGCCCTCGACACCGCCCCCCGTCCCGTGCCCGCCGACCTGCTCCAGCAGATGAGCGGCGACCTCGGCAACCACGCCCACCTCCCCGAACTCATCCGGCTCACGACCCCGCACTACGACATCGCCCTCCACGGACTCTCCACCGGCAACAACCTCATCAAGGCCCATCTCGACCTCGGCCAACTCGCCGCCGCCCGCGCCCTCCTTGACCGCCTTTACGCGCAACAACGCCCTGACTGGCGGCCCGCCCTCTCTTTCTGGGACACCGAACTCGCCAAAGCCAGCACGGCCATCGCCGATTCCCCGGCACCGGAAAAACTCGAAGTCACCGTCCTCACCCTCGGCGGCCCCGTCTGGCTGCCGCCCGGCACGCCCGCCGCCGAACTCTTTCCCTCCAAGCCTGCCGACGCCCCCGTGGTCGCCTTCCTCGGTGCCACCGCCGAGATGCCTCCCGGCGGTGGCGAGCCGCACCGCCTGCAACTTGCCGACGGCCCCGGTCGCCTCTCCCGCGCCTTGCCCCTCTGGCTCGCCGAACAAGTCGAGTTCGGCACCGAAGCCGCCACTCGCACCCTCGTGCCGTGGCTCGTGAATCCCCCCAGCTTCGTGCTCTCCGGCGTGATAGAGAACGATACGGACGCCGCCTCCCACGCCCGCCACGTCCGACCGGAAGAAAAACCTGCCGACTACATCGTCGTCACCCACCTGAACTGTCGCGCCGATCCGTGGACCATCGAGCTCCGCCTCGTCCGCACCATCGACGCCGCCTGCCTCGCCACCGCGTCCGCCACCTGCCCCGCGAGCGACCCCGCGCAGGTGCTGCCCGGACTCACCCGCACGCTCCTCGCCGCCCTCGACGCTCACGCCGAGATCAATGCGTCTCCTCCGGTGTCGGCTTTCAACCCCCAGCCCTCGGGCGCCTACCTCCTCCGCTTGGAACAACTGCTGGCTGTGCGCACCGCAGGGCAAGCGCAGGCAAGCGGAACGCTCAGTGGCGAACGCGACATCCTCGACGGACACCTGCAACTCTGCCTCTCCCAGCCGGAAAGCGTTTCCATCCGCCTGCTTTTTGCCCAGACCCTGCGAGGCATGAAGAAAGTCCGCGCCGACATCCTCCCCGAGTTCCGCTCCCGCGTGAACCTGCTGCAAAAGGAAAAACCACTACCCGAGCCAGCTCAGTCGGTCATCGCCCGTATTATCGCCGAAACCTTCGCCGCATGACCGCTATCGTTAAAAAACCACCAAAGGCGCTGTGGCGTGAGGCTGCACTCGGACGAAAGTGAATCGCTTTTCTTACCCACTCCACCGCCTGCTCGCATAATTGAACGACGTGTGGCGTTCATTACAGAAAAACTTGCTTCTGAGAATAGAAAACAGACGGAAGATTATTTCTTTGGACATGGCATCCGGCTGCGCTTTGAAAACATTGCTGGCCTTGCTGCATCGTTAAGTAATACCCATTCCCAGTGAACAGGACCCTATAGAAGCAGAGCCATGTAGGGGCTTCGCTTGCGAAGCCCGTTGCTGGAGCACAGCCATTGCTGGAGCACGGCCATTGCTGGAGCACGATTATCAAGCCGGGCGTCGCAAGCGACGCCCCTGCAAAAGAGTGATTTCCATTGGGAATGGGTATCATATCCCTTCCGAATGAGATGGGCCTTTTTGCGGGACGGCCTCCGTGTTGTCCGCTTTCACCCGTGACGGACGGCACGGAGGCCGTCCCGCAAA
>JAIRTK010000498.1 GCA_031254955.1 Opitutaceae bacterium | reverse complement strand
AACAGGTCTGGTGAAGGGGAAATGGCTCAGAGTTGCGCCGTCATCGCGGCGAGGAGTTCCGCGTAGTCGTCGTAGGCGGGGAATTGCGGGAAGAGGGCGCGGACGTTTTGCGGGGCGTGGAAGAGGCAGCCGGTGTCGGCTTCGGCGAGCATGGTGGTGTCGTTGAAGGAGTCGCCGGCGGAGATGACGCGGTAGTTGAGTTTTTTCAGCGCGGCGACGGTCGCTTGTTTGTGGTTGGGGAAGCGGATGGCGTAATCGGTGATGCGGTCGTTTTCCACGACGAGGCGGTGGCAGAGCAGGGTGGGCCAGGCGAGCTGGCGCATGAGCGGACGGGCGAATTGCTCGAAGGTGTCGGAGAGCAGGATGACTTGGGCGCGGGCGCGGAGTTCGTCGAGAAAGGCCTTGGCTCCGGGGAGCGGGGCGAGGGTGTCGATCACGGCTTGGATGTCGGAGAGGCCGAGGTGGTGCCGGTCGAGGAGCGCGAGCCGTTCGCGCATGAGTTTGTCGTAGTCCGGTTCGTCGCGCGTGGTGCGGCGGAGGTCGGCGATGCCGGTTTTCCCGGCGACGGCGATCCAGATTTCGGGCACGAGCACGCCCTCCAGGTCCATGGTGATGATGGCTTGTTTTTTCACGCGGCGGAAAAGTGTTGGGAAATTTTCAGGGGTGTCGAGGCGCGATACGGAAGGGGCAATACGGAACAGGCAATCGCTCTTTCAACCGTTCTTCCAATCATTCTTTCAATCGTTCTCGTTCTCTTACTCGTTCTCGTTCTCTTTTCTGAAACCTCTTAAAAGAGAGAACGAGAACGAGAGCGATTAAGAGTAAGAGAACGATTTTTTTTGGGGGGGGAGGGGAAGGGCTGCTTCCTTCTTTTCGTCAGCGCCGCCGGTATTTGAGCGCTTTTTCGACTTCGCGCAGTTCGGCCTTCTTTTTGAGGTCGTCGCGCTTGTCGAAGAGTTTTTTCCCGGAGCAGAGCGCGACTTCGAGTTTCACGAGGCCGTCCTTGAAATACATGCGCAACGGGATGAGCGCGCGTCCGCCGGCTTGGAGCGCTTGGGCGATCTTTCGGATTTCATGGCGGTGGAGCAGCAGCTTGCGGACGCCGCGGGCGTCGTGGTTGTAGATGTTGCCAAAGGCGTATTCCTCGATGTGCGCGCCGTGGAGCCAGAGTTCGCCTTTTTCGAAGCGGCCAAAGGCGTCGTTGATTTGCGCGCGTCCGGCGCGGATGGATTTTACCTCGGTGCCTTTGAGGGCGATGCCTGCCTCGAAACGCTCGTCCACGAAATAATCCCGCCCGGCTTTGGCGTTGCGGATTTCGGTGTAGCGTTTTCCGGTTTTTTTCTTGGCGGCGGACATGACCGGCGTGGTTGGAGAGGCGGAGAGAGGCGGAGAGGGACGGAAGAGACGGGAAGAACTGCGGGAAGGCGCTGGAGAGGCGGAGGGCGCTGGCGCTGGATGTGCGAGAAAACGCTGGAGAGGCGGAGGCGGGAGGGCACGAAAGAACACGGCGCGCAAAACGCGTCCCCGGCGGCGTCGAACGGCGATGGGAGCGGGCGGCGGGCAGGCCGCCTACTTGGAGGCGGTTTCGTAGCTGATCCTGCCCTCGATGATCTCGCGCAACGCGATATCCTCGGAGGAAAGTTTCTCCAGCGACTCGACCAAGGGACGGCTGCCGTGCTTGAGCTGTTTCACACGGCGGGACACGACGTTGACGAGCAAGTTGGCGTCGGGGATGACTCTATGGGCTTCCTTCAGGTAGTCGTCTCTCATGGATGGAGTGTGTAGTGTTGGTGAAAAGTGAAAAGGCGTTAAAGCATGGCAAAATGGAGGAATGGTCAAGGAGTTTCTCCGGCGGGAAAAGCAAGGAGGGAGGAGGGGGACATCGCAAACCCAAGCATCCTCTTCCCTCGTCCCCTCTCCTCGTTCTCGTTCTCGTTCCTCGTTCTTCATTCTCTTTCTTCTTTCCTCTTTCTCGTTCTTCTTTCTCTTTCCGCTTTCTCCTCCGAGCGATGTCGCCGGGGAGGAGATGCAATGCCGCTTTTTTTTGGGGGGGGAGGACGGCGGTATCGTTGAGGTAGAAAGAGAAAGAGAAAGAGAAAGAAAACGAGAACGAAACACGAGAACGATAAAGAGGGAAGACGAAAGAGTCCGGACGCTTCCGCCCCCGACCCCGACCACATGACCTCACATGGACTCGCCCTCGGAAGGCGGATGCGAACGGGAGGCGGGCCGGTTGGGACGGGGGAGTCCGGGTGCTCCTTCGTCCTCCTTCTGACCCGGCAGCAAAAAGATGGACGGGATGGTGATGAACAGACCGGTGAGCAGCACCCAGGAGGCGGCGCGCGCGGACGTGCCCTCGTGCAACAACGTGCCGGCGGCAAGCGCGGCGATGGTGAGGTTGGGGCAAAGGAGCAGGAAGGCGCGACGGTCGCCGCCGATGGAAAACACAAAACGATGCAGCCCCCAGCGCAGCAACAAGACCGCCGCCGCCGCCGCGAACGCGCCAAGCCCGGGCGGCGAAAAAAGAAACTCGCGAGGGATTTGCAGACCGAGCGCGAAGAAAAAAATCGGAATGAGGAACCGGCGGCTGATGGGGGCGATGAAGTGCTCAAGCCGCCTGCCCTCGTGGGTGATCCGGCTGAGGAAAAGACCGAGGAAAAAAGCGGTCTTGATGGCGGACAACCCGAGGCGCTGGCCGATGGCGCACACGACGAGCACGAGCAGCACGATCAGGTGCACGCGCCAATGCGTGGTGCGTTTCAAAATGTGCCCGAACAAGGTTTTCAAGTGACGCGAAAACCACCCGATGAAACCGACCACCGCGACGATGCCGGCAAGCTGCGCGACCAGCACCCAACGCACGCCGCTCTGGTAGAGCGTGGTCTCGACGGAAAGCAGCACGATGGAAAAAATCTCCAGCGCGAGCATCATCAGGAGAATTTGCCGGCGGCGATCAGGGGCGAGACCGGGATAGTTTTTCCAACCCGGATACCCCATGCCCACCGAGCAACCCGTGAAAGCGGCGCAAGCGATGAAACAACCGACCGGCCTGAGTCCGGCGAGAACATAGGCGAGCGCGAAGACGAGCGGATACTGCACCAGCGACCAAAAAAACGCGCGCGCCAACGGACGCGCAAACACCCGCAGACGCGGCAGCTCGATTTCGAGGCCGACCTCGAAAAGCAGCAGCAAAAACCCGACATGGCCGGCCTCGACGAGCATGTTGTGCACGGCCGGCTCGGCGAAGGGCGCGAGCAGCAGGCCGGACACCACGAACACCGGATACGCCAGCGCGGGCCGGCCAACGCTGCCGCAAAGATCGGGCACGCTCATGAAGAGCAGCAGGAGGCAGATGATGATTTCGATTTCGTTCATGCAAAACAGAAGCGCCGCACCCCCGGAGCATACGAGCGCGAGAGCGCCGAAACGCGAAAACACAGGAGTGCCGGAAAGTGAAAACACAGGCGTGCCGGCACGCCAGAGTGTGGGAGCGCGTAGGAGCGCCAGAGCGTGGAATCACCGACACGAGAAATAGGATTGAAATGCATGAAAAGCAAAAGGGGAAACGCAAAAAGCAGGACAAAAACACACCCCTCGGCGAAACGGAACGAACGAAACAGAAACAGGGCAAGTAACCCCACTCCCTCTTTCTTCTTTCCTCTCACTCTTTATCTCTCTCTTTATCTTTATCTTTCGTCAGGCACGAACGGGAACCCCCGAGCGAAGCGAGAAGCCTGACAAGAGGTAAAAGGAAAAAAGAAAAAAGAAAGAGGAACGATAAAGAAGAAAGAAGAAAGAGGAAAGATTCCGGGCAGTGACATCACTTCCTGTTCCCTCTCCCCCTCCCCTCTATCCCCCCACACACACCATCCCTCCACACCCACCCACACTCACCACCCTCCCACACACCACCATCAACCCCGCACAACCTTTTCTCTTCCCCTTTCCCCCGCGCCCCGCCACGCTTTCTTTTTTTTCACCACTTTCCCACACCCGCCCGCCATGCCGATGACACCGCTCGAAGAACTCCGCCACTCCTGCTCGCACATCCTCGCGACCGCCGTCCTCCGCCTCCACCCCGACGCGAAACTCGACATCGGCCCCCCGACCGACACCGGCTTCTACTACGACATCGACCTCGACCACCCCCTCACCGCCGAAGACCTCGCGCGCCTCGAAACCGAGATGAAAAAAATCATCGACGAAAACCAACCCTTCACCCGCCGCGAAGTCACCCGCGAAGAAGCCGTCGAACTCATCAAAAAAATCGGCCAGGAACGCTACAAACTCGGCCGACTCGCCGACATCCCCGAAGACGAAGCCATCTCCTTTTATCAAAACGGCGAATTCATCGACCTCTGCGCCGGCACCCACCTCCGCTACACCCGACAAGTCAAAGCCTTCAAACTCCTCTCCATCGCCGGCGCCTACCACCGCGGCGACGAACGCAACCCGCAACTCCAACGCATCTACGGCACCGCCTTCCCCACCAAAGACGAACTCGCCCAATACCTCGAACGCCTCGAACAAGCCAAACTCCGCGACCACCGCAAACTCGGCCGCGAACTCAAACTCTTCCACATCGACGAAGACATCGGCCAAGGCCTCATCCTCTGGCCCCCCGCCGGCGCGACCCTGCGCCAAGAACTGCAAAACTTCATCAGCGAAGAACTCCGCAAACAAGGCTACGCCCAAGTCTTCACCCCCCACATCGGCAAACTCACCCTCTACAAAACCTCCGGACACTTCCCCTACTACAAAGACTCCCAATACCCCGCCATCCCCGCGCCCGACCAACTCGCGCAAATCGCCGCCGAAGGCTGCACCTGCGCCGACATGGCCGCCCGCCTCGAAGCCGTCTCCGCCCCCTTCGCCGCGCAACTCAACGCCCGCGCCGGCACCCAACTCATCGCCCCCGACCGCGTCATGGACCCCGCCCGCCTCCTCGACGGCTTCCTCCTCAAACCCATGAACTGCCCCCACCACATCAAAATCTTCGCCTCCCAACCGCGCTCCTACCGCGACCTCCCCGTGCGCCTCGCCGAATTCGGCACCGTTTACCGCTGGGAACAATCCGGCGAACTCAACGGCATGACCCGCGTGCGCGGCTTCACCCAAGACGACGCGCACCTCTTCTGCACCGAAACCCAAGTCGCCGAAGAACTCCTCGGCTGCCTCGCCCTCGTCAAAACCGTCCTCACCACCCTCGGCATGGCCGGCTACCGCGTGCGCGTCGGCCTCCGCGACCCCGACTCCAACAAATACACCGGCCAAGCCGAAAACTGGGACAAAGCCGAAGCCGCCTGCCGCGCCGCCGCCCAAACCCTCGGCGTCCCCTTCACCGAAGAACCCGGCGAAGCCGCCTTCTACGGCCCGAAAATCGACTTCGTGGTCAAAGACGTTATCGGCCGCGAATGGCAACTCGGCACCGTGCAAGTCGACTACAACCTCCCCCACCGCTTCGACCTCGCCTACATCGGCCCCGACAACCAACCGCACCGCCCCGTGATGATCCACCGCGCCCCCTTCGGCAGCATGGAACGCTTCTGCGGCGTCCTCATCGAACACTTTGCCGGCGACTTCCCCCTCTGGCTCGCCCCCGAACAAATCCGCCTCCTCCCCATCTCGGAAAAACTCGCCGACTACGGCCGCGACCTCCTCGAACAACTCCGCGCTGCCGGCCTCCGCGCCACACTCGACGAACACAGCGACAAACTCGGCGCGAAAATCCGCCGCGCCGAACTGGAAAAAATCCCCCACATCCTCGTACTCGGCGCGAAAGAAGCCGCGACCGGCGCCGTCAGCATCCGCACCCGCGCCAACGGCGACGAAGGCGCGCACCCCTTCGCCGACTACCTCGCCCGCGCCAAAACCGAAGTCGCCACCCGCGCCCTGCCCCTGAAAAAATAAACGACAAAAACGACAACCATGGACAAAATTGACGGGACCGACCGATTCATCCCAAAACATGGCGGCTACAGAACCCTGTTAAGCTTTCAGCTGGCCGAACTCGTTTATGACACGACCACCCGTTTCTGCGAAAAATACATCGCGAAAAACAGCCGCACCCGCGACCAAATGGTGCAAGCGGCGCGCTCCGGAGTCCAAAACATCGCCGAAGGCAGCGTGGCCTCCGGCACCTCCAAGGAAACCGAAATCAAACTGACCAACGTCGCCCGCGCCAGCCTGGAGGAACTCCTGCGCGACTATGAAGACTACCTGCGCCAACACAGACTGCCCCTCTGGGAAAACAACGCCCCGCAAACCGCCGCAATCATCGCGGCCAGAATAAAAACCGCCGATGCCCTCGCGCAATGGATACAAACCCATGCCGAAACCGCGCGCTTCCCCGAGTATTCCGCCAACGCCGCCCGCGTCCTCTGCCGCGTGGCGATGTCCCTCCTGAAAAAACAACTCAACACCCTCGAAGCCGCCTTCCTCAAAGAAGGCGGCCTGCGCGAACGCATGACCCGCGCCCGCCTGACCGCCCGCGCTCGACAACGATAATCCCCCCGCCACACTCCCCACCCCACGCCCACACCCGCATCCTGTCCATTCCCCCCACTCCCACATCCCCTCCACCCACCCACTCCCGCATCCCCTCATCCCATCCACTCCCGCCCCCTCCCATCCCACCCCCTCCCGCTCCCCTCATCCCGTCCATTCCCGCTCCCCGCATCCCGTCCATTCCCGCATCCCCCTATCCCACCCATCCCCTCATCCCCCCTCATTCCGTCCATTCAGTCCATTCCGTCCATTCAGTCCATTCCGTCCATAAAACCACCATGCCCTTCCGCCGCCAAACCCTCGAAGAACTCGCCGCCCTCAACGCCACCGCCACCATCCGGCAAAAACACGCCCTCGTCGGCCTCGACGGCTTCGTGGACACCATCGTGACCCCCGTCGCCCTGCGCACCGGCCAAGGCGAAAACTTCACCCCCATCGACACCATCACCGCCTTCGGCCAACGCGTCCTCAGCGCCGCCGGCAAAAGCACCAACATCGAATTCTACCCCCGCATGGAAAAACTCGGCGGCAACGGCCCCATCATGGCCAACGCCCTGCTCGCCGCCGGCACCCGCCTCACCTACATCGGCGCGCTCGGCCAAGACACGCTCCACCCCGTATTCGAAGACATGGCCGCCCGCTCCGAGACCCACACCCTCTGCGCCCCCGCCCGCACCACCGCCGTCGAATTCGACGACGGCAAACTCATGCTCGGCCAGATGAAATCCTTCGACGAAATCACCTACACGAAACTCATCGAAACCATCCCCCCCCCCCGCCTCGCCGCACTCCTCGCCGACGCCGACCTCCTCGCCCTCGTCAACTGGACGATGATCCCCAACATGACCGGCATCTTCGAAGGCATCGCCCGACACATCCTCCCCACCCTCCCACCCCGCGCCCCCGACGCCCCCGCACGCCTCTTCTTCTTCGACCTCGCCGACCCCGAAAAACGCTCCCCCGAAGACCTCGTCACCGCCCTGCGCCTCATCGCCCGCTTCGAACAACACGGCCGCGTCACCCTCGGCCTCAACCTCAAAGAAACCCAGCAAGTTTACGCCGCCCTCGGCCTCGGCGTCTTCCACGGCGAAGAAGAAAAAACCCTCCGCCACGCCGCCTCCGCCATCCGCGAAAAACTCGCCCTCGACACCATCCTCATCCACCCCCGCAAATCCGCCGCCTGCGCCACCCCCGCCGGCGACTGGTGGCTCCCCGGCCCCTACTGCGAAAAACCCCTCATCACCACCGGCGCCGGCGACCACTTCAACGCCGGCTTCGCCGCCGGCCGACTCCTCGGCCTCACACCGCAATCCTGCCTCGCCCTCGGCGTCGGCACCTCCGGCCACTACGTGCGCGCCGCGCACAGCCCCACCCTCGCCGACCTCGAAACATTCCTCGCCCGCTGGCGCTAAATCCTCCAACCTGCCCGCCCAACACCCTTACCAACCATGCCACTCAAAAACAAACACACCGACGGCATCCTCATCTCCTTCGAAGGCTCCGAAGGCAGCGGCAAGACCACGCAAATCTCCCGCCTTGCCCAACGCCTCCAGAAACACGGCCTCGAAGTCGTCTCCACCCGCGAACCAGGCGGCACCGCCATCGGCGAACAAATCCGCACCATCATCGTCCACAATTCCGGCGGAGACGAAATGTGCGCCGAGACCGAGCTGCTCCTCTTCGCCGCCGCGCGCGCCCAACTCGTCCGCGAAACCATCGCCCCCGCGCTCCTGCGCGGCGCCGTCGTCCTCTGCGACCGCTACCTCGACTCCTCCACGGTTTACCAAGGCATCGCGCGCAACCTCGGCAAAGGCCCGGTGAACGAAATCAACCGCTTCGCCGTCGGCAACGTCATGCCGCACATCACCGTCATCATCGACGTGCCGACCAAGATGAGCCTCCAACGCATCCACCAGCGCGCCAGCGACCTCCCCGACCGCATGGAACGCGAAAACATCGACTTTTACGAAAAAGTCCGCGTCGGCTATCTGGTGCTGGCGCGAGGCATGCCCGAACGCTTCATCGTGGTGGACGGCACGAAGAGCAAAGACACCATCGAAAAACAAATCTGGGCCGCCATGGAAAAACGCCTCTTCGGCAACCACAAAAAACCCCTGCTCAAAAAAAAACCCGCCCCAAAACCCGCCCCCTCAAAAACCGCTCCCCAAAAACCCGCCACCGGAAAACCCGCCACCCCAAAAACCGTCACCGAGAAAATCGTTGCCCCAAAAGCCGTCGCCGAGAAAGTCGTTGCCCCAAAAGCCGTCGCCGGGAAAGTCGCCGCCACAAAAGCTGCCGCCTCAAAAACCACCGCCGGAAAAACTGCTCCCAAAAAGAAAGCCGCGAAGAAAAAATAACCCGCCCGCATTTCCCTTGGCAGGCCGCCCCAAGGATTTCAATAGCCTTGTCCGGCCCCCCGATCTTCGCCATGACGAAGCTTATGCAGAGCCGGTAGGGAGGCCTCTCCGAGGCCTCCGCCGTCCGGACCAAGCGGCCTGAACTTTCACAAGAATCCCGAGGCGTTGACACAGATGCCTCACCGAGGCTTCCCTACCGCCTCCGGCCAAAGTTTTATCCCCCTTCTCACTCACCCCTATAACTAATACCCTTTGCGAATGAAAATCCCCCTTCAGGTAGGGCGAGGCGTCCCGCCGAGCCGTGTGAACCGCTCGCGGCTCGGCGGGACGCCTCGCCCTACCTTTAACGGCTTCCTTAGTGGGATTTTCATTAGGAAAGGGTATAATTCCGT